>CAIXZI010000051.1 GCA_903923915.1 uncultured Bacteroidota bacterium | reverse complement strand
GCTTATGCTGATTTTGCAGCTCAAGCACGATTGGAAATTTTACATTCAACAGGTTTCAATGCAGATATACTTGAGAAGTTGCATGTTGGGCCAATCTTGTTTCGCGAAGAATTAATCTATATGCGCGAAGTTCGTCCTAATGATACGATTAGGATAACCTGTGCTTTAACTAAGTGTAGAAGAGATGGGGCTCGTTGGTCTTTTAAACAAGAAATGTTTAGGAGCGACGGGGTGCAAGCTGCGTTGATTAATGTTGATGGAGCTTGGATTGATACCGTAAAAAGAAAATTAGTTGGCTTGCCGGAAGAATGGGCTACGAAATTTTTGCATATTCCTAAAAGCCCTGATTTTGTTTTAGAAGAAGTTCCTGTAAAAAAAGTAGAAACTGTTATAACAAATAAAAATATGACACCATTAGAAGAAAAGTTTGAAGCGGCAAAAGCACGCGTAATGGAATTAACCGAAAAACCGTCTAACGATAAAATGTTGGAGTTATATGCACTTAATAAACAAGCCACAATTGGCGATATCAACGCTGAAAAGCCCGCTATGTTTGATTTTGTAGCAGCTGCTAAATTCAATGCTTGGACTACTAAAAAAGGTATGAGCAAAGAAGATGCACAACAAAAGTATATTGATTTTGTAGAAGGATTATTTCAAAAAGCATAATGGATAAATTAAACGCATTAGTACAAAAGGCAAGGCACTCCAAATTTTATTTGTGGGTGCTTAACTTTATGCTGTTGCGTATGGTTCCATTTAATAATCCGCATAAATTAAAAATACAAACTATTGCAGATGATGGTATTATCATGTTTGTAGCTAACACAAAAAACAACCGAAATCACATAAAAGGCATTCATGCTTGCTTATTGGCAACTCTTTGTGAGTATGTAACAGGGCTAACTTTATTAACGCATCTTTCTCCAAAAGAATATCGTATTATTCTTAAAAATATTCACATGACTTACCATTTTCAAGCTAAGACGGATGTGTTTGTTAAATTTACCATTTCTTCAGCAGAAAAACAGAATATTTTAAGTTCTTTACAAAAGGAAGAAGCCATTTTTAAAGAATATGCAGTTGATGTATATGATGTAAATAAAAACCATATTTGCACTGGATTAATTAACTGGCAAATTAAAGCCTGGAAAAATGTTAAAACACAATTAAATTAGTAATGAAAAAAATAATAACCATTTTAGTAGCTTTCTTTATATGTGTAAATGCTTTTGCACAAGCTGTAAATAAAGACGCAGTAGTTGGCACATGGCTTACCGGTAGTGGAAAGGGTAAAGTGCAGATTTATAAAGAAGGCGATAAATACAACGGGAAAATTGTTTGGTTAAAAACGCCAAACTATGAAGATGGAACCCCAAAAGTAGATAAACACAATCCGGATAAAACTAAACAAAACAACCCTTTACTTGGGCAAGTTATGCTAAAAGGGTTTAAATTTGATGAAGATAAATGGACAGATGGAACTATTTATGATGCTGAGAACGGAAAAACATACAGCTGCAAAATTAATTTTAGAGATGGTAAATTAGATGTACGTGGATACATGGGCATATCTTTAATAGGAAGAACAGATACGTGGTTTAAAGTACCGGATGTTAAATAATAAATTTAAAGTAAAAAGAAATAAAAACAATATGATTAAAAAGTTAATTACAATTTCTATCTTGTCTTTGCCTGCTTTGCTTAATGCACAGGGCTTTCAGGTAAATTTGCAGGGTCAAACACAACAGGGTATGGGTGGGGCAGGTACCGGTTTAGTACAAGATGCAGCGGCTGTGTTTTTTAACCCTGGTGGTGTATCTTTTCTTAAAGAGAACACAATAAATGCAGGTGCTACAGCAACTATTGCTAATGGCGAATTTTTAGATGCAGCAAGTTCAAGAGTTAGTAGAACAGATAACCCGGTAAGTACGCCATTTGCAGCTTACGGCGTCTTTGGAAGTTTAGATACAACAAAATATTTTTCGAGATTTAAATTTGGAGTAGGTATTTATACACCTTTTGGAAGTACCGCCAAATGGGAAGATGGCTGGACTGGTCGTTTTGCGTTAACCTCTTTAAAATTACAATCTATATTTTTTCAACCAACAGTAAGCTGGAAAGTTTGCGATAAATTAGGTATTGGTGCAGGTTTTGTTTTAGGATATGGTAATGTAGAATTAAAAGAAGATTTGCCTTTGTATTCAAACGGTACTTATGGTACTGCCGATTTAAAAGGTACAGCACTTGGTTATGGATTTAACGCGGGTGTTTATTATAAACCTTGCAAAAAATTATCAATTGGTTTAACTTATCGTTCTCAGGTTAACATGAATCTTAATAGTGGAACAGCAACTATTACCGTGCCGCAATCTGTTGCATCGAACTTTCCATCGGGGCCATTCTCTTCTCACATTCCTTTGCCTCAAGTGCTTACTTTAGGTTTTGGATATCAGGTAAACAGCAAATTGGCTTTAGCACTTGATATAAATTATATTGGTTGGAAAGCCTATGATACATTGGCTTTTGATTATAAAAATAACACAGCAACTTTTCCTGATACAAAATTACCAAGAGATTATAAAAATACATTTGCCTTTCGTTTAGGTGGGCAATACAAAATAACTGAAAAATTTACAGCACGCGTAGGTGTAGCTTTGTCATTAACCCCAATAAAACCGGGTTATGTAACACCTGAGGTTCCTGATGCAGACAAAGTTAATTTAACCTGTGGTGTTGGTTATAAAATTTCTAACAAGTTTAGAGTAGATGCTTCTTATACGTTTGAAAACTTAAAACGTACAGATAACAATACGGCTCTACAGTTAAACGGAACGTATAAAACATATTTATCGGCACCTGGTTTATCATTAACCTATAAATTTTAATCGTAAGAAAATGAAAAACATATTTTATAAATCAGTAGTATTTGCATCTTCAGTTACATTGCTGCTATCATGCAAGCCAAATTTAACAGTACCTACGCCAAGTAAAGGTAGTATTGATGCAAGCCGTTATGTAGCTATTGGTAATTCTATCACATCTGGTTTTGCAGATGGGGCTTTGTATTATGATGGGCAAATGGTTTCATTTCCAAACCTGGTTGCACAACAATTAAAATTAGTAGGTGGAGGAAGTTTTGCTCAACCGTTAATGCCTGTAAGTTCTATAGGGGTTGGCTCAACAGGTAACGCACCTTTTAAATTAGATTATTCTACCGATTGCTTAGGGGTAACTTCTTTAGCGCCTGTGCCAAAAGCGGCACAAGGAGATGTGAGTGCTTTTTCAACAAATATTTATGCAGCACAAGGGCCATTTAATAACATGGGCGTACCGGGTGCAAAAGCCATTACGGTGGCTGTTTCTGGTTACGGAAACCCGGCAAATGGTTCTGGCAATTATAATCCCTTTTTTACACGCATGGCTAAAAATCCAACATCTTCATCTATGTTGTCAGATGCCATGCTTTTAAATCCAACATTCTTTTCATTATTTATCGGTAATAATGATGTATTAGCTTATGCTACCAATGGTGGAGCTTCTGATTTTATTACGCCGGCTGCTAATTTTGATGCAAGTATAAATGCTATTGTAGATTCTTTAACTAAAAATGGTGCTAAAGGTGTAATTGGAAATGTACCTGATATTACGGCTCTGCCCTATTTTACAACGGTACCTTGGAATGGATTGACTTTAACACGTCAAGGCCAAGTTGATACACTTAATCTTGCTATATGGTCTAATGGAACAGCTACAGGGCGATATAATTTTAAGGTTGGTAATAATCCATTTTTAATAAAAGATCCTTCTGCTCCTTTAGGTCAACGATTAATTAAAGAAGGCGAATTTGTTTTGTTGAATGTGCCTTTAGATAATATTAAATGCCATGGCTTAGGATCTATACAAGCTATTCCAAATCAATATGTTTTAACAGCTACCGAAATTGCAAATATACAAACTGCTGTAAGTGCTTATAATGCAAGTATTAGGGCGGTGGCAGATAATCCTAAAAATAATTTAGCTTTTGTAGATGTAAATGCTTTTTTAAATCAAACAAAAACAGGCTTTGTTTATAATGGTATAACCTTAAATGCAGCTTTTGTTACCGGTGGCGCTTTTTCATTAGATGGAATTCATCTTACACCAATGGGCAATGCACTTTTGGCTAATGAATTTATTAAAGCCATCAATGTAAAGTATAGTTCAACTATTCAGCAAGTAGATGCAACTAAATATCACAGTATAATTTTTCCGTAATTAAAATAATAACTCTAAATAAAATAACCAAAAAACAAAACCATGAAAAAAATCTATTTATCAATAGCAGCTGCTTTATGTATAAGCACTGCTGCAAATGCACAATGTGGAGGTCGTTATGACGCCAATGTGTTTTCAAACATTACTGCCACAAGTGGTATCACCTATGGATCTAACATAAAGTACGACGCTTCAGGAGTTCAGCCGTTAACGTTAGATTTTTATGAGCCAACAGGAGATGTAGCAACCGCACGTCCGTTAATTATTTGGGTGCATGGTGGTAGCTTTATTAGCGGAAGCAGCACAGATGCTGACGTTGATACATTGTGTCATCGCTTTGCAAGAAAAGGATATGTTTGTGCTTCTATCAATTATCGTTTAGGAGTAACTTCTTACGATTCTTTAGGATTTATTCCTGCTGTAATTCGTGGTGTTCAAGATTTAAAAGCATCTATTCGTTTCTTCTATAAAGATAGATTAACAACCAACACCTATAAAATTGATACTAATAATATCTTTATTGGTGGAAGTTCTGCAGGTGCTTTTGCAGCTTTACATGCAGCTTACTTGGATAAAACTTGCGAAATTAATCCATACGTTCCTCAACACGAATTAGATTCTTTAGGTGGTTTAAGCGGTTATAGCGGAAACCAATGCTATTCTGAAAAAGTTAAAGGGGTAATTAACCTTTGTGGCGCATTAGGCACTTACGGTTGGTTAGAAGCCGGTAATATGCCGTTTTGTTCTATGCACGGAAATGCAGATGGAACTGTAAATTACAGTCGTGGCCCGGTATTACCAAGTTTTCCGGTTCATATTTTAGATGCTGATGGAAGTCGCATGTTAAAAGCACAATCTTTAGCAGTAGGTGTACAAAATGATTTTTATACTTTTTATGGTGCAGATCATGTGCCTTATGCAGGAGCAACGGCTGCACAAGTAAAATATATGGATACTACGGTTAATTTTGTACATGACTATTTATTGAAACGTATGGGGTATAGCTGTACAATTTCTCAAGCAGCAAACACACCTTATGGTACAGCTTCTTTATATTCTTACACAGGTTGTTCTACCAGTTCTCCTTTAAGTTGTTCATTAACTGGTATTAAACATATCAATGCTAATTTAATTCAAGAAGTATATCCTAACCCTTCAGAAAATGTAATAAACGTTGTATTTACAAATAATAGCGCTACACATACTATTCAATTAACCGATCTTTCAGGTAGAGTAGTAAAAGCTGCTGTTACAACCCAAGCCACTTATACATTAGAAAAAGGAAATATTAATGCAGGTGTTTATTTCTTAAAAGTTAGCAATAACCAAGGAGAAGCATCTATCCAAAAAATAATTTTCAATTAGATTTTAATTAAAATCCTATTAAAAAGGCTATCTGAAAAGATGGCCTTTTTTTATTAGCGCTCTCTCGGAAAATATTTTATGTGAAAAAACTTAGTTCATCCTGAGCTTGTCGAAGGATTGGGCAGGGCAAGGCTCATATTTCGACAGGCTCAATATGACTACACACTATTTTTCGAAGAAGTTTATGAAATATTTTGACTTACATTTTTTAATTACCCGTTTAATTATACATTTGTGATAGAATATGGCGGCAGCTAAAATACTACTCAACCAACAAAATTTTGAGATAACGTTAACGCGTCTTTGCCACCAGCTTATTGAAACTCATAACACATTTGAAAACACCGTTATTATTGGCTTGCAGCCTCGCGGTGTATTTTTATCTAAACGCATACATAAACAATTAGTGCAACTTACTAAAAACAAAAACATTTTGTGCGGCGATTTAGACATTACTTTTTACAGAGATGATTTCCGCCAGAAAGAATTAATACCAAATCAAACCAACATACCTTTTATTATAGAAAATAAAAATGTTGTTTTGGTAGATGATGTGTTGTTTACCGGCCGTACTATACGCGCTGGGCTTGATGCTTTGCTTGCATTTGGCCGCCCCAAACAAGTTGAATTATTAGTTTTAATTGATAGAAGATTTAGCAGGCACTTGCCTATACAACCTAATTACGTTGGCAAAACAATTGATAGTATAGAAACACAAAACGTAAAAGTTGAGTGGAAAGAAACTGATAGACACGATAAAGTAACCCTTTTAAACACCTGATTAAATGAGTCATCTAAGTACAAATAATCTTTTAGGAATAAAAAATATTACCAAAAATGATATTGAACTCATATTAAATACGGCTAAAAATTTTAAGGAGGTTATCAATCGTCCAATAAAAAAAGTACCTTCTTTACGAGATATTACCATTGCTAATTTATTTTTTGAAAACTCTACCCGCACACGTACTTCGTTTGAACTGGCACAAAAACGTTTAAGTGCTGATACAGTAAATTTCTCTGCATCTACATCCTCCGTAAAAAAAGGCGAAACACTTATTGATACCGTAAACAACATCTTAGCTATGAAAGTTGATATGGTTGTTATGCGACATCCAAATGCCGGGGCCTGTGTGTTTTTAAGTAAGAAAATAAAAAACTGCAAAATTATTAATGCCGGAGATGGCGCTCACGAACATCCTACGCAAGCCTTGTTGGATGCCTATTCTATACAAGAAAAATTAGGTACATTAAAAGGTAAGAAAGTAGTTATTGTAGGAGATATATTACACTCGCGTGTAGCACTTTCAAATATATTTTGCCTGCAAAAAATGGGTGCACAGGTTAAAGTTTGTGGCCCGGCTACCTTAATTCCGCGTCATATAAAATCATTAGGAGTTGAAGTAGAAACCGATTTAAAGAAAGCTTTAGAATGGGCAGATGTTGCTAATATGTTGCGCATACAATTAGAGCGTCAGGATATAAAATTCTTCCCGTCATTGCGTGAATACAGCATGATGTATGGCTTAACGCAAGATATTTTAAACGGATTGAAAAAAGATATTCTTGTTATGCATCCGGGGCCAATAAATAGGGGAGTGGAGATTAGCAGCGAGGTTGCCGACGGTAAAAACTCCATTATACTTGAACAGGTAGAAAATGGAGTAGCGGTGCGTATGGCTGTTATGTTTTTACTGGCCGGCAAACAAAATTAATTCTTCATGGAAGTTAAATTTACGGCTACTCTAAAAAAATTTAAAGAGCAAGGCGAAAAAACGGGCTGGACGTATATTGAAATTCCGGCTGATATTGCCAGCAAAATAAAACCTAATTACAAAAAATCATTTCGTGTAAAAGGTAGTATTGATAATTATAAATTTACTGCAAAAAGTATCATACCTATGGGCGAAGGTAATTTTATAATGCCTATAGATGCCACTATTAGAAAGGCCATTAAAAAAACACGTACGGGCGAAAAAGTGGTTTTGCAAATGGAAGAAGATAAAGCAGAATTAAAACTTTCATCAGATTTATTGACTTGTTTAGAAGATGACGCCAAAGCAAAAGCCTTCTTTTTTAAATTACCAAAATCGCATCAAAACTATTATTCTAAATGGATTGAAAGCGCTAAAACAGATGCCACCAAAGCAAAGCGCATTGCAATGGCTTTAAATGGTTTTGCTAATCAT
>CAIXZI010000050.1 GCA_903923915.1 uncultured Bacteroidota bacterium | reverse complement strand
CCTATCTGTTGTTCTTTACTAAAGTTTCTTTCTGCAAACTCTTCCGTTTTCATATAATAGGTATAACCGCTTAGTTTTTTAATGCTGCACAATAATCTTCTTGCTGTAAAAATCTTCGTTAGTTTTTATTTTTATAAAGTAAACCCCATTGCTTAAACTGCTTACATCTATTTCTTTTGCATTGGTACTTATAACCTCATTACCCAATACATCATATAAATTAATTGCTTGTATTTTACTGTTACCTGCTACTGTTACCTGCAAACTGTTTTGCGCAGGGTTTGGGTAAACGTTTACCTGCTCATTAGTTTTTGCTACCTGCTCTATACCCATTGTTGTACAAGTTTGCGTAGAAACTTTTCTAATGTTGTTATTACCACCATCAACTATATATAAATTTCCTGCTGCATCGAAAACTAAACTGTGAGGGCTTTGTAACTCTGCATTGGTTGCACAACCATTATCTCCGCTGAAACCCGCAGTACCATTTCCTGCTATGGTAGTTATAATACCTGCTGTATTTACCTTGCGTACACGACGATTAGCTTGGTCGGCTATATACAAATTTCCTACCGAGTCAAAGACTATGCCTACTGGGTAATTTAATTCAGCAGCCGTGGCTTGTCCTCCATCTCCGCTATAACCTGCTGTTCCGTTACCCGCTATGGTACTTATAATACCTGCTGTATTTACCATACGTATGCGGCTATTGCTAAAATCAGTTATATATAAATTGCCCGCAGTATCAAAGGCTACTGCAACTGGATAATTTAATTTTGCCGCAGTTGCTTGCCCTCCATCCCCACTATAGCCTGCTGTTCCGGTTCCTGCAATGGTTGATATAATGCTCGCTGTAGTTACCATGCGTATTCGATAATTAAAATTATCGGCTATATATAAGTTTCCGGTAGCGCCAAAGGTTATGTCGCCCGGATGAAACAATGCTGCATTGGTTGCCTGCCCTCCATCTCCGCTATAGCCTCCTGTACCGTTTCCGGCTATAGTGCTTATAATACCCGAGGTGTTTATTACACGAATGTGGTGATTACCTTCGTCACAAAAATATAAATTACCCACAGCATCAAAAGCTAGTCCCATTGGGTTCCAAATTTCTGCATTAGTAGCTTGTCCTCCATCTCCGCTATAGCCCATTGTGCCGGTTCCTGCAAAGGTACTGATTATACCTGCTGTAGTTATCTTGCGTATGCGTTCATTATTTGCATCACCTATATAACAATTTCCTGCTGCATCAAAAATGGCTGCTTCGGGGGTATAAAATTCTGCATTAGTAGCCTGCCCGCCATCTCCGCTAAAACCCTGTGTGCCATTGCCTGCAAAGGTTGTGATTATCTGCGCATAAGATTTCTCGACTAAGCTCGAAATGACAACAAATAAAATAAATAAAGTCTTTTTCATTTTGATTAATGTAAAGGTAAATTAAAAAAGGTTCTTCGGCAAACCGAAGAACCTTTTAGTAATTGTTTAAAATTAATTTGTTTTAATCATCTTCTTGGTATCTACTACTTTTCCGTTTATGATAAGAGAATAAGAATAAGTACCCAGAGCAAGATTTGCAGAATTTATATTAAGCTGCCCTGCACCTGTTTCGCTTACTGCAAAGTTTTTTAGTTGGTTGCCCAACTCATCATAAAATATTACTTGTGCATTGGTAGTATTTTCAGGTATGAAATACTTTATCATGGTACCATCTCCAAAAGGATTTGGTGCGTTCTGATAAATAATAGCCGCATTACTTGCCAAATCAATAGTATTTATTGTACTAACAGCACCTATTTTGCTTGCTGCATTGTTATTGGCGCAACAGGCATTGATGGCGTTTGCCAATTGGTTTAGCTGGTTTTGTAAAGCGGTGTTAATGCTATCTTGCTTATCTATTTTTTCTTGTTGGTTTTTAATAGCCTCTAATAATATAGGTACCATACCTCCATAGTTTACTGCTAAATAACCTTTGTCATCTGCTTTTACCAATTGAGGAAATACTTCTTTTAGTTCCTGAGCTATCAAACCTATCTGCTGCTCTTTGCTAAAGTTTTTGTCTTTAAACTCATCTGTATTATAATTATAAGTATAACCGTTTAGTTTTTTAATTTTATCGTTTACACTTTCTAACTTTTTCACGTCTTTTTTATATCTTGAATCTGAACTTTGCCAAAAACCAGCAGAGGAGTGAGCACCACCTGCAACAAGTACATCCCCGTTAACGTGTAATAAATAACCGGAAGTAGGTGAGGCTGTACCAATACCAACTTGCCCATTTGACTTGATACGCATACGCTCGACACCACCACTGCTACCACCGGCAACAAAAGGTAATTCGCTCGAAGCATCAAGGGAGCCAATTGAATACCAATCGTTGGCTGTACTGTTGTATGTACCGCTATTGCCGCCATACACCCAGGGTATAGTGCTTGGCACAGGTGTATTTATTATGAACGTACCCGTGGTATTATATGTAATTAGGGTAGTACCACTAGTAGGGTTACTTACTGTGCCACCTGTTTGTGTATAATTAGGGATACTGCTATTGGTAAAATATAATATTACCACGCCACTGCCACCCGCGCCGGGCACATTACCCGCAGTACCATATACACCACCACCACCACCACCGGTATTGGCAGTGCCGCTAACTCCATTGCTTGTACCTTGAATACCACCTGCACCACCACCACCTGCACCGCCTGTTCCCACATAACTTTGGGCTGCACCACCTCCACCGCCACCATAAGTATTGCCGGTTACTGACCAATAAAAACCAGCACCACCACTACCGCCTGTAGCACCGGCACTCCCTTGTGTACCAACTGCACCAGCACCTCCGCCTCCTGCACCAGCAGTAACGAATGTAGTTAAAGTTCCTCCCGCATAACCGCCGGGTGAAGAACCAACCCCACCACTACTGCTATAATTAGGATTTTGCCCGGCACCACCACCAGAGCCACCTGGCGAACTGCCAGGTGAACCGTCTGTATTATCACCTGGCTGATAATAATCATTACCACCGCCGCCGCCGCCGCCAACTGTTATACCATTAAAGGTAGAACTTGTACCATTATTTCCATTAGCAGAAGAACCACTTCCTAATGCTGCCCCACCGCTTCCTATAGCGGTTATATAATAGGTAACTCCGCTGGTAAGCGTTGAATTAACAAGTTTTACGCCACCACCGCCGCCGCCGCCACTACCGCCGTAACCGGAGGGAGAACCACCACCTGAACCACCACCGCCTACTATTAAAGAAGTAACGGTTTGTGCATTTGCCATAAAGCCTGCAAGGCATAAGGCAAATACTAATTTTGTTTTTTTACAAACGGCTTTTGCCATTGCTTTTTTGAGTTTGTGAATCTTCGATTTCATTGTGTTTTTGGTTTAAATTAAAGTTTAGGTTAAAGCTAATAGGGTTTACGCCCTATGTGTTTAAGCAATAGTTACTAAATTATAATGCTTTAATACCTTAAAACAAATATAATAAAGCTGTATAATATATACAACCTAAATTAAAAGGCATTTTTAGTTTACACCAAAAAAAGAAACTTAAATAATTTTTTTAGCACTAAACATTTTCTTGTTTAGCTTTATTCTTCTTTGTAACACCAATTATTTTTATGTGTCGCTAACTATTTTATCGCTTCATCTATTATTTTATTGCGTAGTTTAAGGTTTTCTTATTACGATAAACATTTTCCTGCTTCATTTATAATTTCTGTACGTAGTTTAAATTTTCTGTATCTCGTTTAAGGTTTTTTTGCTTGGTAAAAAATTTTCTTGCTTGATTTATAGTTTTCCTGCGTTGTTAAATATTTTCTTGCCCAGTTTAAGATTTTCTTGCTTGGCTAAACATTT
>CAIXZI010000049.1 GCA_903923915.1 uncultured Bacteroidota bacterium | reverse complement strand
TACAGCAGATACTTCCATCATTTGCTTATCAATGTATTGAAGGGTGCGTTCATTAAGGTTAAAACGACTTTTTAACGAGTTTTCTATATATAATTTAGAAAGTGTATCTAAAAACATTTTAGCCCTGCCCACTAAATTATCTTCTATCGAAAGTTTTAAAATGTTGGTATAATCAGGGTTTTCTATTTTCAATCTGTTTTGAAAACTATACACCAAAGATTCTAAAGAATGTATTTTAAATTCGTATTGTATGTTTTTAAGTTCGTTTATTCCAACGGCAGTCATAGCGTCTGCCGTTATTAGTAAATCATAATTAATGGTAATAAGTTCTTTTCCAAAAATGCCTTTTTGTTTAATTTCTTTATCGCCTTCTTTATAAGAAATCTCGTATGTTTTATCGTTTACTATTTTAAAGGAAATAGGTTTTTCATAGAAATTGGCATTAACCGTATTTACAGAAACTAAAAAGGGCATACCGCTAAATTCTTCTTTGGTGCGCACTCTCCCAACAATGTAATAAGCTACTTGTATTTTCGATTTTAATTTATCAACTACTTTTTCAATTAAATCGTATGATTTTATTACGCGCGTTTCGTTAGAATTATCAACATAAGAACCCATGGTGCCACCATAGTAATTATCGTTTTCGTTAATAAGATTTCCTTTAGAATACTGATCATTGTTTTTTAGTAAAAGCTGAGAAGTTACCTGATAGGTTTCAAACTGACGATAAGCAACAAAGTACCCAACTAAGTAAAGAATAGGTACGATAAAAAAAGGCACATACCAGTTTTGTACAATGGTGCGCCAAATAACTTTGATGTCATCAAACTTTAAAACAGATGTGCTTTGTTTTTTTGCCAAAAGAGTAGCTTTATAAGGGCGAAATTACATTTTAATTTGCAATAGTATATGTGTGGTATTGTTTTTAATTTGTATTTTAGCACATTAAAAGTTTAATAGCATGAAAACAACATCAAAAATTATTTTTACTACACTTTTTATTTTTATTGCCAATCTAGGTTTTTGTGGTCCGGCTGCCCCTGGCGGCGGCGGTCATCCTGCTTGTTGGCCTGTGTGCATACCGGTTGATAATGGCCTTGTTTTCTTAATTATTGCCGCCGGGTTATATGGTTGCAAAAAACTATACGATTTTCAAAAGAAAGTTAAAGCCTAAACGTTAATCTCCTTATCTTTTTCTATTAAAAAAACGCAGGTTTATCAATAAAGCCGTGTTTTTGTTATCTTCGCCTCTCTAAAAAATTTTCGTATGAATAATTTTCAAAAGCAAGATGCCCTTGATTATCACTCTCAAGGCCGACCGGGCAAGATAGAAGTAATACCAACCAAACCCTATTCAACCCAGCGAGACCTTACACTGGCCTACTCTCCAGGCGTTGCAGAGCCTTGTTTAGAAATAGAAAAAAACCCGGAAGATGCTTATAAATATACCGCTAAAGGAAATTTAGTGGCCGTAATTTCTAACGGAACCGCCGTGCTTGGTCTTGGCGATATTGGCGCGCTTGCCGGTAAACCTGTAATGGAAGGAAAAGGCCTACTCTTTAAAATTTTTGCCGATATAGATGTTTTTGACATAGAAGTGGATACAAAAAATGTTGACGAATTTGTAAATACAGTAAAAAATATTGCCTGCACCTTTGGTGGAATTAACCTTGAGGATATCAAATCGCCGGAGTGTTTTGAAATAGAGCGTCGTTTAAAAGCCGAGTTAAATATTCCGCTTATGCACGATGATCAGCATGGTACAGCCATCATCTCATCTGCCGGATTGATGAATGCCGTTGAGGTTTCGGGCAAAAAATTATCAGAAGTAAAACTGGTTGTAAACGGCGCAGGCGCTTCGGCTATTTCTTGTTCCAAACTTTATATTGCCATTGGCGTAAAGAAAGAAAACATTGTAATGGTTGATAGCAAAGGTGTTATTACTGATGATAGAACCGACCTGGACGAACATAAAAAGTTTTTTGCCACAGCTCGCAAAGATGTTAAAACACTGGCAGAAGCCATGAAGGGTGCCGATGTATTTGTTGGCCTTTCTAAAGGAAATATTTTAAATAAAGAAATGGTGCAAAGCATGGCGCCAAACTGTATTGTATTTGCACTTGCCAACCCAACACCCGAAATTTCTTACGAAGATGCCATTGCCGCACGCCCTGATGTTATTGTGGCTACGGGTCGAAGCGATAACCCTAACCAGGTTAATAACGTTTTAGGGTTTCCGTTTATTTTTCGTGGAGCGCTTGATGTGCGTGCCAATTGCATTAACGAAGAAATGAAATTAGCAGCTGTTAAAGCCATTGCCGATTTGGCAAAAGAACCTGTTCCAGATTATGTAAACTTAGCGTACGGCTCTAAAAATTTAAGTTTTGGTGCAGATTATATCATTCCTAAACCAATAGATAATCGTTTAATTTCAACCGTGTCTCCCGCTGTGGCAAAGGCCGCCATGGATTCTGGTGTGGCGGCACATAAAATAACCGATTGGGAAGCTTATAAAACAGAGCTTGATAATCGTTTAGGAAAAGATAATCGTTTAATGCGCTCGTTGGTTAACAAAGCAAAAACAAACCCTAAGCGCGTTGTATTTGGTGAAGCTAATAACTACAAAATTTTAAAAGCTGCGCAAATGGTGCGCGATGAGGGTATTGCAAAACCAATTTTATTAGGCAATAAAGAAAAAATAAGCAGATTGATGAAGGAACATCATTTAGATTTAAATGAAATTCAAATCATTGATCCGTTTGATAATGAAAATGAAGCCTTGCGAAATGATTATGCAGAAGTGCTTTGGAAAAAACGCCAACGTAAGGGCTTAACACTTTATGATTGTCGCCGTAAAATGACCGAACGCAATTATTTTGGAGCCATGATGGTTGAAACCGGTGCTGCTGATGCTATGATATCTGGTTTAACACGTAAATATTCTGCTCCGGTTATTCCCGCTATACAATGTATTGGCGTGGCAGATGGGCATTCTCGCTTGGCGGGTTTATATATGATAATTACAAAACGCGGCCCCTTCTTTTTTGCTGATTGCACCATGAATGTTGACCCTACAACCGAAGAATTGGTTGAAATAACAACACTTACAGCAAAAACAGTAAAACAGTTTAATATTGTTCCACGCATTGCTATGTTATCATACACAAATTTTGGTTCGTCTGATGGAGAGTTGCCAAACAAGGTGCAAAAAGCAGTTAAAATTTTACATAAAGATTTTCCCGGATTAATTGTTGATGGCGACTTACAAGCTAATTTTGCTCTTAATAATCGGTTATTAAAAGAAGAGTTTTCGTTTTCGAGTTTGGTTGACAAAGATGTAAACACACTAATTTTCCCAAATCTTTCTTCGGCAAACATTGCTTATAAACTAATGCAAGAATTGGGTGGGGCAGAGGCTATTGGCCCTATTTTAATGGGATTGAAAAAACCGGTGCATGTATTACAATTAGGAAGTTCTGTTCGCGAAATTGTAAACATGGTAACAATTGCCGTAGTAGATGCGCAGAACAAAAAATAGGTTTTTGCCACAGATTACGCAGATTTTCACAGATAATTAGGTAAAAAAAGATAAAAAAGTAGCAAAAAAACGAAAAAACAAATATTGATAAATTTAAATCGGCGATAATCCGCGTAATCTGTGGCAAAAGCAAAAGTATAAATTTAACAGATAATCAGTAAAAAACAGCAAAATAAGGCATAAAAAACACAGAAATTGATAAAAAATTCGCGTTAATCCGCAAAATCTGTGGCAAAATACATATAAATGATTGATTTTATAAAAGGAAAAATTGCAGAAAAAAATCCGGCATTTGTTGTGCTTGAGGCGGGCAATGTTGGATATGCGCTTAATATTTCGCTTAATACCTATACAAAACTTGCCGATTCTACTGAGTGTAAGCTTTACGTAGAACAGGTTTTTGTTAGAGATGATAATCCAAAGCATTACGGCTTTTTTGATATGGATGAGCGCGATATTTTCCGCAAAGTAATTTCGGTATCGGGTGTGGGTGGAAGCAGCGCTATGCTTATGCTATCATCCTTATCGGCAGCAGAAATTGCAGGGGCTGTAAACACAGCTAACGTAGCTCTTTTAAAAAGCATTAAAGGTATTGGCGAAAAAACCGCACAGCGCATTGTGGTTGATTTAAAAGGCAAGTTAGGTAAACATGAAGGAGGAATTTCACAGATTTTAACTACTTCGTACAATAAAAATAGAGACGAGGCGTTACTCGCTCTTGTAGCATTGGGTTTTGCCCGCAATATGGCCGAAAAAGCCATAGAAAAGGCCATAAAACAACAAGGTGTTACAACAGATACGATAGAAATATTAATTAAAGCCGCATTGAAGAATTTGTAAGGGGTGTACGCTGTTCTTAAAAATACATTAATTGCCGGAGCGGCAGCAGCATTGTTTTCGGTTATTACCCATTCGGGTAGTAAAAATAACAGACTATTGCCCGAAAAACAGGGTAGTGCGGCTATTAATCCGTTTATTAAAACAACGGTACAAGATACTCCACCACCAGATGTTGAGCCTGGGGTTACCAATGATGACTTACATTATCCGATAAAAGATAATGATTATGGCGAGCCTATTTATAATCCAAAATCGCCGCTGCAGTTAAACAATCCTTCTAATATAAAAACTACTACTACTTACGATCCGGCTACCAAAACCTACAATTTCGATCAAAAAATGGGGGCGCTTGATTACCGCACTCCTACTTACATGACGGAAGAAGAATACCAGGATTATAAATTTAAAGAGCAGGTAAAAGGTTATTGGAAATCGCGCACACAGGCCGATTCTAAAAGTGATCCTACAAAAAAACAGCTGATACCAAAGCTAACCGTTGGTGGCGAGTTGTTTGATCGTTTATTTGGCGGAAACACGGTAGATATTCGTCCAACCGGTAGTGCCGAGCTAATGTTTGGCGTAATTACCAATAGAAATGAAAATCCGGCTATTCCTCAAAAACAGCGAAAAATCTCCAATTTCGACTTTAATATGAAGATTCAGCTCAATATTGTGGGAAAAATAGGCGAAAAACTAAAACTAACCACTAATTATAATACGGAAGCTTCTTTTGATTTTGAGAACCAAATTAAAATTCAATATACCGGAACGGAAGATGAGATTTTGAAAAAAGTAGAAGCCGGTAACGTTAATCTTCCGCTTAATAGCTCGCTTATTACAGGTAGTCAAACACTTTTTGGTGTTAAAACAACCTTACAGTTTGGTAAACTAACCACTACTGCATTGTTTGCACAAGAAAGAGGTAAAAAAACCGAATTAAACGTACAAAACGGTGCACAAACCATGACTTATACGGTTCAAGCCGATAATTATGAGGCAAACCGACATTATTTTTTAGGCCAATATTTTAGAGATAATTACAATAACTGGCTTGCAAATACACCCATTGTACAATCGCCTATACAAATTACGAAAATTGAGGTGTATGTAACAAACCGTACCAGTCAGTTTGACCAAGCCCGCAACATTGCTGCTTTTGCCGATTTAGCGGAAGATGTTAGTCACATTTATCCTGCAAACACAACAAATCCTACCCTTTATAACATTACAGATAGCATTGGTTCCTCTTCTGCTACCCCAAAAAACCCTCGCAATAGCTTAAACACCTTATATAAAAGCTTAATAGATTCAAATTCAACAACCCAAATACCAGGCCCTCTTTACGAAAGAAATTATAATTCGGCAGTACAAAATCTTACGCAATACACTTATATGGATGCGCAGGCTGGACAGCAAGTACAGGTATTTAACGCCGGCAGAGAGTTTGAGGTACTTACGCGCGCGCGCAGATTGAACCCGGCAACCGACTATTATTTGAACGGAAGATTGGGTTATATCTCTTTAAATACTTCCTTAAATTATGATGAGGTTTTATCGGTTTCCTACCAATATACTTTAAACGGAAAGGTTTATCAGGTGGGTGAGTTTTCAGATCAATTTCCATCAACCGACAAACTTTTAATTACCAAACTATTAAAAAGCACGCAGCTTAACACACAAATACCTATGTGGGATTTGATGATGAAAAACGTTTATACCCTTGGCGCATATTCATTAAGCTCAACCAACTTTGCCTTAAACATTGTTTACAACAACATTAAAACAGGCGTTGATATTCCTTACATACCCTATGGTTCTATGAACGGACAATTACTAATTCAAAAATTAGGATTAGATAGAATTAACCAAAACCAGGATAGGCAACCCGATGGTTATTTTGATTTTATACCCAACGTAACTGTAAACCCGCAAAATGGGCGTATTTATTTTACCAGTATAGAGCCATTTGGTAACGATTTAAAAAATGCGTTTTCTAATGATGAGCGAACAAACCATGCAGCCGATGTAGCAGGTTTTGTTTTTCAGGAGTTATATGATTCTACCAAAATATCTGCACAGCAGTTACCAAATAAAGATAGGTTTAAACTAAAAGGCTCTTATCAATCTGCCACCAGTAATGAGTTTTCTTTAAATTCTATGAACATTCCGCAAGGGTCTGTGCGTGTAACGGCAGGCGGCGTAGCCCTTACCGAAAACGTAGATTATACGGTTGATTACACCATGGGTAAAGTAAAAATTATTAACGAAAGTGTTTTAAACTCGGGTCAAGCCATAAAAATTACGGCAGAAAACAACGCATTATTTAGCGTGCAAACAAAAAGTATGTACGGCGCCCGTTTTGATTACAAATACAGTAAAGATTTATCCTTAGGCGGAACTATTTTACATTATGGCGAGCGCCCACTTACGCAAAAAGTTAACATTGGCGATGAACCCGTGTCTAACACCATGATAGGCATTGATTATAACTACCGCGCCAACGCGCCATGGCTTACACGTTTGGTAGATAAAATACCGCTTATACAAACCAAAGAACCATCGTCTATACAAATATCGGGCGAGGGTGCCGATTTAATACCGGGTCATTCGGCAGCTATTTCTAATAATGGAGGAACCTCTTATATTGATGATTTTGAAGGTAGTGTTTCTACTATCGATTTACGCAGTGCCGGCGCTTGGATTCATGCTTCTGTGCCCGAAGGACAACCAAACTTATTTCCGGAAACATTACCCGGCAATTCAGATAGTATAAAAACAGGACTTAACCGCGCAAAACTAGCTTGGTACACGGTCGATCAATCTGTTTTTTATCAAAGATCTGCACTTACACCAGCTGCAATTAGTGTGCAAGTTCAAAGCAATCACTTTATGGAAGCTTTTTTTGAAAGCGATTTATTTCCTAAAAAAACACCACCAAACGGTCAGCCGCAGTTATTACCTATTTTAGATTTAGCTTTTTATCCTAACGAACGTGGTCCTTATAATTTTGATACTAAACCAACTAATATTTCTGCAGGTATTGATGCAACTGTTTCAAGCACTGCGGGGCACATTGTTTTAAATAAACCTGAAACACGTTGGGGTGGTATTATGCGAAGCCTTACCACCAATGATTTTCAGGCAGCGAACATTGAGTATATACAGTTTTGGATGATGGATCCGTTTAATGAAGATTACAACAACCAATCGCAGCCACAATACAACACCTTTCATCAGGCTCCACCAACTAATGGCGAGTTGTATTTTAACTTAGGAAGTGTATCAGAAGATATTTTGAAAGACGGAAGCATGTCTTATGAAAACGGACTAAAATCGCCAAGCAACACAAACTATTTAGATCAAAATTCGCCTTGGGGTAAAACACCAAGTTCTCCGCCTTATGTAAATGCCTTTGATATAGACCCAAACACCAGGCCTTATCAAGATGTGGGTTATGATGGTATTCCGGATAACTTAAGTGATGCGGTAGATAATGAGATTAAACATTTTAATTGGTACACAGTTGCGTTAGGGTCTGGTCCCGGCGGGGTAGGTGGATTAAATATTTCAGGTAACAACGAAGCTTTTAGTGATCCTTCGGGCGATAACTACCATTTTTACCGAGGTGATGATTATGATAAATTGGGCGCGGCGGCAAACACGCTTTTTCGTTATAAAAAATACAACAACGTAGAGGGCAACTCGCCAACACAAAATCAGTATCAAAGTCAAAATGCCGGTGGATACTCAACTGTAGCAAGCACCACACCAAACATAGAAGATATAAATAAAGATAATACGCTTAACCAATCAGAAGCCTACTACCAGTACAAAATTAAAGTTACACCGCAAGATATTAACCCGGGCAACGTGGGTAATAACTACATTGTAAATGTTATTCCGGTAAATAAACAAGGGCCAGATGGTGTGCAGCGTACCGTTAATTTTTATCAGTTTAAAATACCAATTACCAGCTACAACTCAAAAATTGGATCCATAGAAGGATACAATGCTATACGTTTTATGCGCATGTTTACCAAAAGCTTTAGCGCACCGGTAGTAATGCGTTTTGCGCGCCTAGAGCTTGTGCGTAGCGATTGGCGTGTGTATCAACAAGATTTATCAAGTCCAACAGGTGGTTTAGTAACCGATAACCAAACTGAGTTTGATGTATCTGCGGTTAGTTATCAGGAAAACGGAACACGAAGCCCTATTGATTATGTATTACCTCCGGGCATTAATCAGCAACAAAACGTGCAAACAACAAACATGGTTTTGTTAAACGAGCAATCGCTTTCATTACGTGTATCAAACCTTAAAGATGGCGATGCGCGCGGCGTGTATAAAAACATCAACAGCTTAGATGCGCGTTCGTACAAAAAAATAAGAATGTTTGTGCATGCTGAAAAATTAAACAACCAACCACTTAATGATGGCGATGTAAATATGTTTGTACGCATAGGAAGCGATTTTACAAACAACTATTACATATACAAAGTACCTGTAAAATTAACGGCACCAAACTCATCTTATAACAATGCCAACGATGGCGATAAAGCTAAAGTTTGGCCATCAGATAATGAGGTAGTTATTGATTTAACAGAAATAACAGACCTTAAATTAATACGCAATCAAACAGCCGGAAAAGCAAATACAGATAGCACTATGCGGCATCCGGCCGGAAACCACGCGCATTTAATAGGTGTGGTAGGAGAACCCAACATGGGTGCCATAACCAGTGTAATGGTGGGTATAGAAAACCCGCTTACCCCTACCAATCCAAAATCTATGAGTGCCGAAGTTTGGGTAGATGAACTTAGGGTAACCGACTTTAATCAGCATGGCGGTCAAGCAGCCATCAGTAAAGTAACCGCAAAACTAGCCGACTTTGGACAAATATCTTTATCCGGACAAGTATCCACACCCTTTTTTGGAAGTATAGATGCTAAGCCCAGCGATAGGAGTCGGCAATCGGTTTTGCAATATGCCATAAACGGAACATTTCAGTTAGGCAAATTCTTGCCAAAAGAATGGAAGATAAATTTACCTATCTACTTAGCACAATCAGAAATTCGCAATACGCCGCAATACGATCCAACTAATGGAGATGTATTGATGAGCAATGTATCTACAAAAAATGGGTTTAAAGATGGGTCAAATAATACATTTGATGAAATAGGACAAATTAAAAACAGAGCCGTTGATTATACCCGACAGCGGGGCATAAACTTCACCAACGTAAGCAAGCAGCGCGGTAAAAACAAAACCAAAATGTATCCGTGGGATGTAGAAAATCTATCGCTTACGTATGCGTTTACCGAACAATACAAACACAATGTAACCACTTCCTGGAGTTTTAACAGAAACTATACGGGTATGCTTAATTACAATTATCAAGTGCCGGTAAAAAGCGTAGAGCCGTTTAAAAATTCAAAAGCAGCCATTATGCAAAGCCCGTGGTTAGCTATTGTAAAAGACATTAACATAAAACCTTTGCCGGGGCAGTTTAGTTTTGGCGATAATGTTACGCGAACATATATCGAATCGCATGCCAGAGATATTACCACGGCACCGGGCGCTAAAGATTACACACAAACGCAATACAACAAAACATTTAACGTAACCCGTAACTACTCTACCCGCTGGGATTTAACCAAAAACATTAAGCTAGATATTACAGCAACCAACCTTGGGCGAGTGTTAGAAAACCCTAACAATTTAGGAGCTAACGTTACAGCCAATGATAAAAACACGGTAGAACAAAATTTAATACGTAAAGGTGGTACCAACACGGCTTACAACCAAACTACCAACTTAAATATTTTATTGCCACTTAATAAAATACCTGCTTTAGATTTTATATCGCAGGCATCGGTTAAATATACTGCCAATTACCAATGGCAGCGCAGGCCTTTTTCGGTAGATACAATAGGGAACACCATACAAAATGCGCAAACGCAGGCCTATACCACGCAGCTTAATATGACAAACTTGTATAATAAAATTCCATACTTAAAACGTGTAGGACAATACCTGCCGCCACCCAAAAAGAAATTGAAAAAGAAAAAAGATGATAAAAATAATCCTGTTGATCCTAATGTGAAACTACCCGGTGGAGCTCCTGCCGCTAATACAAATAAAGATAGTGTTTCTACAAACCCATTAGAAATATTTGAGCACCTTTCCCGTGTTTTAATGACGGTTAAACAAATATCGGGTAATTATAATATTACACAGGGTACAACACTACCCGGTTTTGCCCCCGAAGCCAGTATTTTGGGTATGTCTAACAATGGCAATAACAATCAGTTTGGTGCGCCGGGCTTAGGTTTTGTATTTGGGGCTAATCAGGGTGCTTTTCCAAAGAGTATATCTGATGTTACCACTTCCAACTCTGGTATTGTACACGACGCACAAAAAAATAATTGGTTGGTGCACCGACAAAATTTTTCTACACAATACCTGCATACAAAAACACAAACCATAAATTACTCGGCAAATGTAGAACCCCTTAAAAGTTTAAAAATTACGTTTACCGGTAATATGACACATGGGCAAACCGAAAGTTTCTTTATTGGATACCATGATTCTATAAATCATATTTATAAACCAGGTTACGACCACTACACCCCTGTTTTTGGTGGAAATTACAGCATATCTACCATTACTTTAGGGCCAAACACCTTTAAAGCAGATCAGGTAGGTACGCATAATAGTGATTTGTTTGATAAATATATTTTAATGAGGGGCCAGTATGCACAAATGCTTTCTCAGCAAAATAAAAATTCGCACGGAGTAGCGGCTGATGGCAAACATTATGATGGATATGATTTAAACCAGCAAGATGTTGTTATGGGTGCATTTATTTCAGCCTATACGGGGCATAAAACAGCATCAAACAAAAATGTAGGAGATAATTTGTTTAAAAAAATACCATTGCCGGGTTGGAATTTAACCTACGATGGCTTGAGTAAAATGCCTGTAGTAAAAAAGTATTTTAAATCGGTGGTGCTTACACACGGCTATCGCTCAACACTTAGTTATGGCTCTTATACCAATAACCAGGCCTATGGCGAAGATGCTACACATCGCAATCCTATAAGGCGTGTGGTAGATACCATTGGCTCTACTGCTAATTTTGTTTCGCAGTATGTAATTAATACCATTACCGTTTCAGAATCTTTCTCGCCGCTTATAAAAGTAAATTTAATGTTTATTGATAAAGGCAAAATCAAAGGTTTGGGCGCCAACTTCGAAATTAAGCGAGATAAAATGTCAACGCTTTCATCTAATGTGCCACAAGTGATGGATTTGCACAGTAGCGAGTATAACATAGGCGCAACCTATACTTTGCCACAGGTAGAAATTAAGCGTTTAAAAATACGCGGCAAACCACTTAAGAGTGATTTATTATCTACGGTAACACTTTCATTCAGACAATCGCAAACTATTTTAAGAAAAGTAATAACCGAACAAGATGGTAAGGGCAACAGTGTAGATATTCAATCTAGTCAGGTTAGTAGCGGGCAAAATATAACTACCATAAAAGTATCGCTTACCTACTCGCTTACACAAAATATAAACCTGCGTATTTATTACGATAGAACTATTAACAAGCCCGTTATTTCAACTTCGTTTCCTACACAAACAACAAACGCCGGCTTAAGCTTACGTTTTGTTATTCAGTAAAAGCCTTCGTTAAGAGAGAGTTATCCTGAACTTGTAGAAGGATTTGGGCAGAACAACGCACATGTTTACAAATGTCTTTTTGTTTTTTTATGGTATTTGTGATTTTCAATTCGATAAACTCAACATAACCACGCAATAATTCCGTGTAAAAAAATCCGTTATATTTGCGCCTATAAAATTTAATATATGAACTTTCCAGAAAATTTAAAGTACACCAAAGACCACGAGTGGGTTAGGGTAGAAGGCAACCAAGCTTTTATTGGCATTACAGATTTTGCTCAAAAAGAATTGGGCGATATTGTTTACGTTGACGTAAGCACATTAAATGAAACTGTTGAAAGAGAAGTTGTGTTTGGAACGGTTGAAGCCGTTAAAACCGTATCTGATTTGTTTATGCCACTTACCGGAAAGGTACTTGAAATAAACAGCAAAATAGATGCTAACCCCGAATTAGTAAATAACGACCCTTATGGCGATGGCTGGATGATAAAATGCAGCGTTGATAAAACCGATGAGTTAGCTGATTTATTAAGTGTTGCTGATTACAAAAAATTAGTAGGAGCTTAAAACAGTTGTCGGGTAACAATTATCAGCAAACATTTTTACCATCTTGTTTTTAACTGTGTGTAAGTCATCCTGAGTTAGCTTATGTAAAGATATGGGCGAGAAAACGAAAATGGTTCGACAAGCTCACCGCGACAGCGCACTATTATCTGAAGAAAGTTATTAATACTTCGCGTCTTCTTTTTTCCAGTCTATTTTTTTGAAACCACGGTAAGCACCTGAGAAAAACAATTCTAATTTAATGCCTGTTAATGTTTGCTTAGCGTTAATATCAAAAAATGCGCTTAAGCCAATACCATAATCAAACTTAAATTTGTAAAAATATTGTAAGGCGGCATAAGCACCTACCGTATTCATTTTAACCTTATAAATATTGGTATCTGTTTGTTGCAGATAATATCCGTTAGAATAAGATAATCCGCCGTAGGCAGCCAGCTGGTAATTACATCTTTCATAACGATAACCCCATCCTGCATGTAATTGTATGCAGTTGTTGTTCCATAAAGCCGGACCAACCAATGTGCCACCTACCTGAAAATATTTTTTCTGGGCATGAAAATTAAAATCAAATGCAGTGCAAAGGTCTATCTCTTTCCAGCCGCTGTTAAAACACTGGCCTGCACCGGCTGTTAAGTAATTGTTGTATATACGGTAACGTTTGTTTTGAAGAACAATTTCTTTTTTCCTGTCGAATGCATCGCGATATAGTTTGGTAATTTCTCTATTCTCTGCCGCAAAATCAGGTTTTAGTTTTGGATCTCTTAGCTTTTGCGTTCGTTTTTTCTTATTAGCTTTTACTACGTCTGCCGCTGTTTCAGCTTGTGTTGGTGCAGGTTGTAAGTTTGGCTCTACCGTTTGTGTAATAGGCGCAGTTGTGTGGGTAGTATCTGTTGGCGCAACAGGTTGTACGGTATTTTGCTTTATTGTATCTAAAGGTGTATTAGTTTGTGCTGTTGCAGTAAATGCAGAAATGAAAAAAATAATATGCAGTACCCGTTTTATCATTGCGGCTGCTAAGGTACGTAAAAAGAAAAATTAAAGAACCATCTCGGGTGCTTCGCCATCAATAATTAGTTTGCCTGCGGTGGCGTTTTTAATTTGTTCGGTAGTTACGCCTGGCGCACGTTCTAATAAACGAAAACCACCTTCTTTAGCAATTTCGAAAACACCTAATTCGGTTACAATTTTTTTAACGCATCTAACACCGGTAAGTGGCAAATCGCACTTAGGTAATAATTTAGATTCGCCGGCTTTGTTTACGTGCTGCATAGCCACAATAATATTATTGGCAGATGCCACCAAATCCATAGCGCCACCCATGCCTTTTACCATCTTGCCCGGAATTTTCCAGTTAGCAATATCGCCGTTCTCACTCACTTCCATCGCACCTAAAATAGTTAGGTTTACTTTTTGTGCGCGTATCATACCAAAGCTCATAGCGCTATCAAAAATACTGGCACCTTTTACAAGGGTAACTGTTTGCTTGCCGGCGTTGATTAAATCGGCATCTTCTTCACCTTCAAAAGGAAAAGGACCCATGCCTAAAATACCGTTCTCGCTTTGCATTTCAACACTCATTCCTTCAGGAATATAGTTGGCCACCAGGGTAGGAATACCAATTCCAAGGTTAACAAACATTCCGTCTTTTACTTCGCGGGCAATACGTTTGGCAATTCCGTTTTTATCAAGCATGGTAATTTATTTAATAGGTGGTAAAAATAGCAAACCTTATGGAGATATAATAAACAAAAAATCTGTGTTTATCTATGCAATTTGTGGTGAGGAAAATTGTCCCTATAGTAATGACACCCGCCCCTAAGCCCTCCAAGGAGGGGAATAGCAACTAACGCATAATAACCATTTTGCCAATGCCTTTTTTAAAGTATTCATCGGCTGAGGTATTCATATGCTCCATTTGGTTGCCATGCAGGCGGGTAACTATGTGATAAAAATAAACACCGTTGGCCAGCTTGCCGCCGTATTGGTCGGTACCATCCCAGGCAAAATCGGTCATGTTGCGCCCAATGTGTATGTAGCCCAGCTCTTCGCGGGTAATTTCGCGAACTATTTTACCGCTAATAGTCATTATTTGTATTTTAAATGTTTCGGGCACATCGGTACCTGTAACGGTAAATACAAATTTGGTAGAGGTGCTAAAAGGGTTTGGGTAGTTAAGCACTTCGGTAATCATTGGTTTGTTTACTATTTGGTATTGCACTTTATAATCGAACTGACCGCTTACATTATGACTTCTATCGGTTGCTTTAATATCAAGCGTATAGATACCATCTTGTGCCAGCACAGGTTTGTAATTTATTTTACAGGAGTTGTTTGGCAATACAGCCGGAGTAAACTGCAATTGCGGGTTGTTAAAATAAATGCGCTGCTGTGCCGAAGAGTTTGCAGGGGTTGTATAAACGGCAAAGTTGCTTGTATCATTTAGGGCTAAAAATTTATTTTCATCCTTTAACGAAACTAAAATATCGGGTTTGGCCGAAACAATATCGCCGCTAAGAATGTGCGTACCATCAAAAGTTACATCTAATATAGGGTTGGTTTTATCTTTGGTTACATTAAAGGCAAATTGGGCGGTGTTATTAAAATGATATTGCTCTAGCCTGTGCTTGGTATTGTTTAGCGGGTTAACATCTATCCATAAAATGTTGTTGCCACCTAAGCCCATGGTGTTTACGCTAATGGTATCGTACAAAACAGAATCTGGCAGGAAGGGCCTACGTTTCATTTTAAAAGGCAATTGGTGCATGTTGCGGTTGGCATCTTCTACCGAATAACTAATGAGCAAACTATCTGTAAAAGCAAAATCGCTGATGTTTTTAATAGGCATGCGCAGCTGAAATGTTTCGCCCTCGCTAACCTTGTTTTTTACTACGGCAAAACCACCCGAAGGATAAATAGCCGCCTCGGGCACCGGATCGAAAATTACCTGCCAGCGTTTTAGCTGCGGTGGCGTATGATACGTACCATCTGCCTCATAAGCTATTAACTGTAGGTAGCGGTATTTTTTGCCGCTTGCATAATTGCCAAGATCTATCACATCTAAAGAATCATGCGTGAAATTAGCCACTGGGGTTTTTATGCCATTGCTGTCTATGCCAATTACTTGCACCACAATACTATCGGCTGGGGTTAAATCACCTGGCAGGCTTTTATAGCGCCAGTGTAATGATTTCCAGGCGGTATCGGTACGCTGAGCAGGGCCAATAATTTCTGATGCTATAAAGCCATTTTTAAAGTGGGGGTTGAGGGTATCAATAAGGGTTATCAGATCATACATATTGGTGGATAAAACCTCGTGAGCTGTAAATTGCTGAGAAGGTAGCGCGCCATTTTTTTTGCCAAAAATAATGAGGGAGGTAGTATCCGTTAAATTACTTATTTGACTAGAGCCTATTGATTTGAAAGCATTTATTAAAGTTGAGTTAACAGGGAAGTTATGAATAAGAGAGTTATAATTTGCCTTTACGGTATAAGCTATAACAGGCGTACCAGGTTTAAGGGTGTCTAATAAATTATAAATTTTATTTCTCCAGTCTACTGTATCTCCATTAAGCAAAGAATTGCCATCATAACACTGGTTGAAAGTACCAAAATCATAAGTAAGGCGGTTGCCATACGAGTCACAAATGCAATTCCCCCCGTTGCCATACCAAGCAGGGGTTTGCTGGCTTCCGCCCGGTGCACTTGCTGTAGTATCACTTGGTATTAAGGTTGCCGAAACAGGGTTAAAAACGCCAATAATCCAGCCATCTACACCGCAGGTAAAAAGACGAACTTGCCCGTTATTTATAAAAAACTGTACGTCTGTAAGCAAGTGGGAACCGGGCGGAACGGGAGGATTACTGCTGGGAATAATTGCGGTGTTAACTTTTATGGTTTTTACATCATTAAAAAAGTTAAACTGGCGGTGTAGAGAATCTTGCTTTACATATTGATACGTATCGTGATTAAACTGAAAAAAGTGTGCCTGCTCCCAACCGTATTTACCATTTATTACCTGAAAAGAACTTTGTTTCCAATTAGGTATGGTGCTATCTTTAGCCACACGCCAAAAATATACTACACTATCTGTACCCAATAAACTTACATTGGGTAAGGTTACCACACCACCTGCAGCATTAACCGTAGTATTTATTAAAACCCCACTATTAAAAGAGGCGCTGGTATCTATTTGAAAACGATAGGTGTGCGTTGGAGCAAAAGGATCGGCAGTGGAGGCTTTTAAGGTTACGGTATTTATGTTGGGTACAATGGCGTATTTATAAGGCCACACAGGTTCTATATCTGCACCCTGAATGAATAAAGGAATGTTGTTTATTCTATTATTATTTTCATTTATTTCGGTAATCTGATATCCGGCATCTATGTAAACTGAAAAATTATTAATACCGACTGCTTTTGCATAATTTTCGTACATAAAAAAGCTAAGGGTATCTTTATACAAAGGGGCTTTTACTGTTTTGTAAACGGTGGTGGTATCGCCATTAGGAAATACGCGTTGTATGCGCACCGTATAATAGGCATGTATAGCGCGGGCTTTATTAGTCATTACAATTTTTAAACCAATAGAATCTGTAGGATAAGTTTTGGTATCAAAAATTAAATCGGCGTTTGTTATGGCATAATCAGGCTTTGCACTTGTATTAGCTTTAATAGCCGGGTCACCATGCAGGGTCATTTCCTGACAGGTTTGCATTAATAAAGAATCTCTATATGATAAGCTACTGTGAAGTGAAGAATCCATCAAGTTTTTAATGGTGTTTTTAATGCAGTAAGCATAAGGTAGGCTATAATGTTTAAAACTAAACTGCCTATATAGCTCCTGAGAATACATATATAACTGAAAAGCAACCCCCTCTGCCGTGGTAGCCACAAAACCAATAGCACCTTTGTTGTTGGGGGCAAGTACCCAGTCTTCGCTACTGGTAACCTGGTTTACCGAAAAAACATCGCCGGTTAAACAAGAGTTTGCCAAAATAAATGGAATGCGGGGTGCATTGTTATAGGTGCTTGGGGCATCAATGTTTTGATCAAATCCGGTAGGCGAGCCATGCCCAAAAAAGGTCATTAAAGAAACCCCCTCGTTAATTAACTGATTGATAGAATCGTTGGTGTTTATACTAATGGGTGCTGTTGAGGTTTTGTAAAAAGAATACACGTCTCCGCCAATTAAAGTATCCTTATAAATTTTCTTTAAAATATCCATATAACCATTAAAGGCAATTTGGTCGCTTGCGGTGGTGCCGCCAATAAAATGAATGGCACGTTTACGCCATAAAGAATCGGGCGATTGTTGTTCATATAACTCAACCTTGCTTAAATAATTAAGCACATCCTGGTTGCTTTGCCCAGCAAGCCTGCCGGTTGGTATAGCAGGTTCGGGATAATAGGAAGAACCCGGTAAGCCCTGAGTTAACATAATATCTGAAGAAGGGTTACCAAAAGAGGGAACTAAACATTGAGAGGCTGTAAATTGTGTTATAACCGGAGGACCTGCATTTGCACTTGCAGGTGGGTTTGGATATACGGCTTCCCAAGCATGCACCCCTTTACCCATTAAAAACAAATTAGAGGGTGGTTTTATGTGTGTTGTATTTGCATTATGAATTAAAAAACCACAAAAATTTTTAATAGCCATGGGGTTAAGCTCTACACCATAAGCAAACTGATCGTAAAGCTCGGTAATGTTGGCTAACAATACATTGTAATGGCCGCCTGCAATACTGCTTCTGTAATTTTTGTAATCTTTAACACCTGAGTTTCCGCCATTGGCGTTTATTAATTTAGGGTGTGAAATAATGATGTAAGCCGAATCTAAATTAGCTTGCGCTAAATAATCTACAAAAGCGCCTGTGGTGTTTACTGGTTTAATGGTTAGGGTGCTGTCTATATTTGCTCGGGATGATAAGTAGCAAAACTTGTTGCTGCCTGTATTTGGCACCAATACCTGGAAATTTGTACTTGTAGGCAAAAAAGAAATTAAACGATTGGCGGTATCAATTAAAATAGGCTGCTTACCTTGGTTATTAAAGCTTGTAATGTTTAGGCGAGATTTTGTTTGTGTGCCATCATCAGGCAAATAAATTTTTTCTTGCGGTTGATTTAATAAATTAAATGTTTGCGCATATACTACCTTAACGTAGTTAATGTTTAAAAGATTATCGGTTGTGGCTAACGGATTAGATGCTGAGGTTATGTTTATGGATGAAGTAGCGCTAAAGTTACCTGTACTTAAAGGATAGGTAATTTTTTTAGAATCGTAACCGTTTACCGAATACGTACCCTGTGGTTGTGTAGTATTACCAATAAAATCGACCTTTACAATGTGGTTTGGGCTTAAGCCATACTCTTTATTAGCTCCAGAAAAACATACGGTTGCATAAGCAACAGGACCAGCTGTGTATGCAGATGAAGTATTAAAACTAAAGTTAAAATTACCATTTTCATCCATGTTATACAAAGCCACAAAGCCCTCGCCCACCTCATAGCGCGGGTCGTTTTGGTTAACAATATTAAAGGGCCCAAAAGAATAATCGCTACCTGCAGATGGATTATATGGAGAAAAAACTTCTCTTAAATAATAGGGGGCGGGGTTGGGATAGGAAGTATAATTAGTATCTGTATTTAAGGCTAAACGTTTGTTGTTAAAAGAAGCGTTCCAGGTAAAAAAAACAGCCGCGGTATCATTAATTACACTGTAATATGGGTTGGTTAAAAAGGGTGCAGTTGGATATAGTGAAAATAAAAGCGAATCGTCTTTGCCGCTATTTTTTTCGGCATAAAATAAAATGTAATCATGTGCATTCAGCACGCTGTCGGCCTCGCCTGTTATGTAAGGATATATTTCTTTTCCTTTTTGAAACAACTGAATATTTTGTGCCGAGAAAGACGATAAGGGTATGCCTGCATTGGCCAACGATGCAGAATCTAATTTGTACAAACCATCATTGGCAACTTTTATCTTGTAATATTTTTGCGAATAATTTATCCAGCCATTATTAAAATTGGGGCTTTGCGAAAAAGCACATACGGCAACCAGCACAAACAGAACGATGTATGTAATGCGCAAGCGTATCATTTATGCTTTTGGTTTAGGCAGGTGTAAGTTGGCTATATCTATTTTTAAAGAAAACACGTTGGTGTATAAACCCAGGCCGTTATCTCCGCCACCAAAATAGGTAAGCGCGTAATCAAGCTGAAAAATTTTATATCTAAGTCCAACACCAATACTTGGAGAAATCATAGTTTGTGTTTTGCCTGCCACGTTGGTTGCTTTTTGTATGTTGTTTAAACCACCGCGTAAATATATCATACGTAAATAACCAAGCTCTAAGCCCATTACAGGGTCGGTGCTAAAAGCACTTGTTTTAATAACCGTGTTACGCTTACCATCAAACGTAGTTATTAAATTTACTTCGGGTGTTATGGTAAGTTTGTCTTTCCAAACAGCAAAGGTGCGAGATGCTCCTAAAACCAAACGCGGCACGGTAATTTCTAATGAGTTTGCAGGAATAGTATTGTTAGTTAAAGCAAAAGTTTGTTTTTGGGCATCTGTTAATGTGTAAGTGTATGCATTAAAAGTGCCTGTAATATCGCGCCCTACAGCAGCAAAATGCCATTTTTTATAAGAGTAAGATGCGCCTACATCAAAACCAAAACCCCACGAGCCGCCAAACGGGCCCAGTTTATTACGAATAATTTTTGCAGTAGCACCAACCATAACACCTTTTAACTGTGGAATTTTACGTGCGTAAGAAAGCAAAGCCGCAAAGTTAGTTACGGCAAAGGTGCTTATTTGATTATAATTTACGTTTCCGTTGGCATCTACTAAATTTAACGTATTGGGTATATTATCTGTGCCAAAACGAATAACACTTACGGATGCAACGCTGTTGCTATCAATACGTGTAGAAAAAGCACCGTAATCATATTTAGAAATGCCTGCGTAATATTCGGCATGCATTAAAGCTAATTGAAATTTAGGTTTAATTTTTAACAGATTGGCGGGGTTAAAATATCCTGCCGATACATCATTAGATGTTACAATGGTTGCACCGCCCATAGCCAGCGCGCGCGCGCTAACGCCAATGGCTAAAAACTCGTTACTGTATTTTGCCACTTGTGCAAAAGCTACGCTACTGCATACCAGTAAACCAATGATAAGATTTTTTCTAAAAGCGAACATTCGGGTAAATTTAATAAATTTTAACTTACAACGCACAAAGGCTTGTTTTAGTATAGAATTTAACAAACACTCCTAGTTTTACTTCTTTTTGAATAGATGAATGTATATAGAGTTCTTTACAAAACTCTTTACAAGGGTGTAATTTTTTTCTATGTATTCTTTTCGCTGCGCGTTATAATTGTTGCAAATGTTGCTATCGGCTACATATAAATTGGTAGGCATTTCGGTATCACTAAGCAAATCGTATTCTTTGGTTGAATGATTCATTAAGTAAAATGC
>CAIXZI010000048.1 GCA_903923915.1 uncultured Bacteroidota bacterium | reverse complement strand
GGTACCTTCATCACTGACGGTAAACATGATTGTATCGTTGAGTATCTCCAAACGGATCATCGCACCCGCTGTGTGTGCATGTTTTGCAGCATTCATGAGCGCTTCCTGCGATATGCGAAAAAGAGCCGTTTCCTTTTGCGCCTCCAACCGGGGAAATGAATCATCCGCCTGCACCGTAACGGCAATACCGGTGCGTTTTGTACCATAATCTATTGCTAAAATGCGAGCCACAGCGCAAAAGTACAGTTAAATGATGAATTTTTGTTTTTTTATTAGGGCGTTCCGCTTGATTACAAGCGGCGGGCTTTTCACTTCAATCTTTTGCGATTACGCAAAAGGATTTTCGTTGCAATCCCTAACGCAATTACTTACAATATTTATTTATTTTCTCTTTAGCGTCTATTAAACCTAATTCAAATGCCTTTTGCCAATCTTCACATGCGCCTTTCTTATCTCCAGTTTTATATTTAATTGAGCCTCTATAAGAATAAGGAAATTCATCAGTTGGAGTTAACTCAATGGCTTTCGTAAAATCTTGAATTGCGCCATTATAATCTTTTAAGCCCATTTTACATAATCCCATCTTATCATAAGGTTTGCAACCAAATTTAAGTGCCTTATTATAATCTTCTAATGCTCCTTTAAAATCTTTTGAATTCAATTTATTAAGTCCTTGATACATATAATGATATTCATAATATCCAGTATCTATAGCCACTTGCCCATAACAGCCAATACTTAGGAAAAATATTATTATGCTGCTTTTCATTCCCTCAAATATAAAATAAAAAGCTCATTGTATTTTCTTTTTCCTTGACGAAAAAGAAACAAAATTTCGCTTTCAATATCGTTAGGAAATATTTATGTCAAATCAAATTGATTTTGTACTTTTGACTTATGGATATTCAAGCTCAAAAAATAGAACTTATTCAAATGTTGTTGAGTACAACAAAGCCAAATATCATTAAAAAAATAAAAGCAGTTTTTGAAGAAGCTAATGTTAATGCTGTTATAAACTCCAGCATGACTGTTGCACAACTTGAAAAGGAAATTGAAGAAGCTGAAGCAGACATCAAAGCCGGACGCACTTATTCTACTACACAAGTTAAAGCTCATTTTAAAAACTAAAAATGTCTTTGAAAGAAGTTGTTTGGACTGCGAAAGCATTTAAAGACCTTGTTTCTATTTATAATTTGATTGCACAAGATTCCATCCCAGCCGCTAAAAAAGTAGTAAATAGTATTTTAGATAGAGAAGAGCAACTTAAAAGCCAGCCTACTTCGGGCACTATTCAAAGAGGACTTAAACTTAAAAAAGAGTACCGGTTTCTTATCCAAAATCATTACAAAATAATTTACCGCGAAGGCAAAACTAATATCTATGTGATTAAGGTATTTGATACCCGACAAAATCCTAAAAAGATTAACAGGTAATTTTATTAGGGTAGCTATTCTTTGCTTGAAAAAGTCTCTTGAGTCATTTGCGTTGCCCTACCATATCCTTCGACAAGCTCAGGATGACAACACACAATAGAAAGTTCAGTAAAACTAATTCATAGAAGCCTTAACAAAGGCTACAAACAAAGGATGTGGCTTTTCTACCGTGCTTTTATACTCAGGATGAAATTGAACACCAATAAAGAAAGGATGGTTTTTAAGCTCAACAATTTCTACCAAGCCCGCAGCAGGGTTAACGCCCGAAAGCACCATACCCGCAGCTTCAAACTGTTTGGTATATTCGTTATTAAACTCGTAACGATGGCGATGACGCTCGGTAATATCACTTTCGTGATAAATTTTTGAAGCTAAAGTGCCTTCTTCTACATGGCAAGGATATGCGCCCAAACGCATGGTACCACCCATGTGCGATATATTTTTTTGTGCTTCCAACAAATCAATAACCGGACTGCTGGTTGCAGGGTTCATCTCTCGGCTATGCGCATCTTTTAAACCTAATACATTGCGTGCAAACTCAATTACAGCGCATTGCATACCCAAACAAATACCCAAAAACGGAATGTTGTTTTCGCGGGCGTGTTTAATGGTAAGTATTTTTCCTTCAATACCGCGGCTTCCAAAGCCTGGGGCTACTAAAATACCTTTTAAGCCTTTTAATTTTTCAGCAATATTTTCTTCGGTTAAGTTTTCAGAGTGTATCCACTCAATATGAACCTTACATTCGTTCTCAGCGCCTGCGTGTACAAAGGCTTCTGAGATTGATTTGTATGAATCTTTTAACTCTACGTACTTACCAATCAAACCAATTTTAATTTCTTTTTTTGGATGATGCAATCTATGTAAAAACTGCTTCCACTGCGCTAAATCAGCGGTTGTGTGCTCGTTATCTAACCCTAATTTTTTTAATACAATAGCATCTAAATGTTCTTTTTCCATCAACAACGGAACCTCGTAAATGCTTGATGCATCGCGGGCTTCAATTACGGCATCAACCTCAACATTACAAAATAAAGCAATCTTTCTGCGAATATCTTTGTTTAGTGCGTGTTCTGAACGGCATACCAAAACATCAGGCTGAACGCCGCTTTCAAGCAATAATTTTACGGAATGTTGTGTTGGTTTTGTTTTTAATTCGCCCGTAGTAGAAAGGTAAGGAAGTAAGGTTAAATGCACCACCATACAGCTATGCCCAAGCTCCCATTTTAATTGACGAACAGCTTCTATGTATGGCAGAGATTCAATATCACCAACGGTTCCACCAATTTCGGTAATTACAAATTGAAATTGTCCGGTTTTGCCAAGTTCTTTAATGCGGTTTTTAATTTCGTCTGTTATATGCGGAATCACCTGTACAGTTTTCCCTAAATAATCGCCTTTACGTTCTTTTTCAATTACGTTTTGGTAAATTCTGCCTGTAGTTACGTTGTTTGCACGAGAAGTTGGTACGTTTAAAAAACGCTCGTAATGTCCTAAATCTAAATCGGTTTCAGCACCATCATCGGTAACATAACACTCGCCATGTTCGTATGGATTAAGTGTACCAGGATCAACATTGATATAAGGATCAAGCTTTTGAATGGTAGCGGTATAGCCGCGTGCCTGAAGTAATTTTGCTAAAGATGCTGAGATAATTCCTTTACCAAGTGAGGAGGTTACACCACCGGTAACAAAGATAAATTTAGTGTTGTTTTGCATAACAGTTTTTTAAAAACTGTGTGCAAAGATAAGGGAATATTATGAGTTGGGAGGTATGAATTGTAAGTATGTGATTAAGTTTTTTGATTAGTTATCAGTAAAACAAAACCGACACTAAAAATCAAACTTATACCCTACCCCTTTAATGGTTTTGATATAATCATCGCCCAATTTTTCACGTAGTTTGCGCACGTGTACATCAATAGTTCTGTCTCCAACAACTACTTCGTTACCCCAAACGTGTTGTAAAATAAACTCTCTGCTAAACACTTTACCCGGTTTGCTAATTAAAAGGGCAAGTAGTTTAAATTCTTTTTTAGGAAAAGCAATTTCAATACCGTTTTTTACAACCATGTGCCTATCTTTTTCTACACGAATGCCACCTACTTCAATTACATTATTAGGTTCATTTTCGGTAGTTGAACTACCTCTGCGCAACAAAGCTTTAATACGGCTAATAAGAACACGTGGTTTGATGGGTTTGGTTATATAATCATCGGCACCTACATCAAAGCCTGCAATTTGTGAGTAGTCTTCATTTCTGGCAGTTAAAAAGGCAATGATGGTATTTTTTAAAGCGCTTATTTGGCGTATTTCTCTGCAAGTTTCAATGCCATCCATGCCAGGCATCATAACATCAAGTACAATAAGGTCGGGTAATAATTTTTCAGCCGTTTTTATGGCTTCTTTACCATTGCTGGCTGTATGTACTTCAAAATCTTCTTTTTCTAAATTATAACTTAAAAAATCAAGTATGTCTTGCTCGTCGTCAACTAATAAAATCTTTATGCGATTATCCATACGGCTTAATTTGGTTATAAAAGTAGTAAGTAAATGTTATATCTAATCTTAAGTAATTGTTAAGTTATTTAACAAGAGATGGCATAAAAAAAGCCTGTTCAGATGAACAGGCTTTTGAAAATTAAATATGCTTCGACAAGCTCAGCATGACAAAAGAATTATTGCTTAATTAATCTTTTAACTGCTTTTTGATTTGCGTTTGTAATTTCAACCAAGTAAACACCTTTGCTTAAATTAGCAATATCGTAATTTACATCTTGTGTTTCTTTAGCCGTAAGCTCATCTTTAAGTATTACATTTCCTATAATATCATAAATAGTTAAACTACTTTTTTGTGTTTTGCTTAATCCATTTAAACTAATAGTTACTTGCTCATTTGCCGGATTAGGAATTAATTGCATAGATACACCATTTATTTGTGCACCATAATTATCAATGCCCACAGCTGCAGTAATGGTAAAGTTTTTATCGTTTACATCATAAAAAATATTTCCTCTGGCTTCTATTTTTACGCGACAAGTAGTAACTGTTGTTGAAAGTGTTGGCACGGTTATAGCTTCTGTACCATCATTTAAAGTTGAGATAACTAATGTTGTAAACGCAGTACCTGTATTATAAGAAATTGAAATTTTTACAGAATCGCAGCTAACAGGGGCTGTGTTGGTGTTATTTACATTCCAGGTAATAGTTTGTGTACTACCCGAAGCCCAGGTAACACCTGCTGCATTTGGATACGTAATATTAAACGGACCCGAACTTGCCACAACTACTTTAGAAGCTGCATAACAAACTCCGCCACCACCCATTTTATTATCGCGGGCAGTTAATCTAAAGTTTAGTGTTTGTGCGGTAGGGGGCATAACTTCGCCTAAAACGCCGGTCATGTTACCTGTTAATACATTAGTTAAAGAAGGGAAACTTCTGCTGCGTGAGGTTGTTGGGCTGTATGGACGAAAATAAGGTTTGTTACCTGAGTTCCAAGCGCCGCCGGCAGCACCTTTGTCAAATTCTTCCCAAGAAAAAGTAAGGCTATCTCCATCCACATCGGTTGCAGAACCTGTTAATACAAACGGAGTTTTAATTGGCACGGTATAAGTTGCAGAACCCGTAACTACCGGCGCATTATTACCGGTTGCTGTGTGTACAGGGCATCCATCGCCTAAATCGGTTTGGGTATAAGCTATTATTTCATCAAAGCTAATAGTGCTAAAGTATGGTATGCTATGTTGTGCTAAATCATCGCTACCACAAATACCGGCATAAGCCATAATGGTAACACCACTACCTGGTTCTATAGATGTTGATGCATTGCGATTACCGCCACCGCAATTACTTACCACCGAATTAAATGTGTGATTAGCACCTGTTTCGTGTCCCATTTCGTGCGCTACATAATCAATATCATAAGGGTCTCCAACAGGGCTAGGACTACCTGTTATGCTACTGGCTTTATTACCGCTTTGGCAAACAACGCCTAAAGAAGATAAACCGCCACCGCCTGTGCTAAAGGTATGCCCCATATCGTAATCTGTATCGGCAATTAAACCATCAATAACTGTTTGGCTTTCGCCTATTAAAACATTTGCATTGCTATTTCCTGTAAATGGATCGGTGCTTGCTTTTGTAAATAAACAAGTTGTTTCGCTATCAATTAAAACCATACGAAAATCAAGTTCTGTTTCGTAAACACCATCTACACGGTTAACAGTTGTTACTACTTTAGATAAGGTTTGTGCTATAGTTGGTGTTGCCGAGGCAGTTGCTGCCACAGCATATTCGCCTGTGCAAGCAATAACCAAACGATAGGTGCGTAATTGATCTCCGGCACATATCATAGTGCCACTTACTTTTTTATTTTGAGTTGCCTTTTTTTGATAAGCACTTGAAAATTCTGCTTCAGGTGCGCGCATATTAATGTCTTTTTCAAAATCGGTGGTGTAATAGGTTATATAGTTAGTAAAATCGGTATTGGTGTATGGATCGATAAAAAAATCTCCGTTAGGCGTTTTTATCATGCCATGAAAACCAAAGCTATTCCAATCTAATTTACCTGAAGCAAAAGGGTCATCTATACCATGTACGCTAAATGTTTTTATGTAAGGAAATTTACCAGATAAGCCTGGCGCCATAACCGGTGCTTCAACTACGCTAAATTTTTGAAATGTGCCATCTGGCAAAGGAAGTTCAATAACTGTAGGCGAGTTTTTAATTAAAACTGCTCTCTCGTTTGGTGCTGTAAACAAAGCCTTTTTAAGATCGTTGTTTGGCAATGCAACAGTAAGGTATTTTTTAGGTATAATTTGCCTTACGCCATTTACAACAATTTCTTTTTCGTTTACTGCTTTCCAGTATTTTGAACTGGTTTGCGATTGCGCTCCATATATAAAGCCAACAGCAAGTATTAGTGATAGTAGTTTTTTCATGTGGTTTATTTTTTTCAATGATATAACTTATTTTTGTAAAAAGCAATACACTTAGTTGAGTTTATGACCAACAAATACCCATTTTAACCGCTTTTGCGCTCCATTTTTGTGGTATCGCTTACGGTTGTTTAATAATAGAACAACTTTGTATCAAACACGTTCATTTTAAGAACCAATTGAGTTTACGTATAAATTAAATTTTACACCATACATTTTAAAACTGGTGCTTAGTTTCATGCCTAAATTGATGTAAAATTTGTTTGATCTTACCATCTCATCATGCACGGTTACTTTGTATTGGTTAATACCTCTTTTAAGAAATTCTTTATCTAAGTTATTTACCAAGCCCGCGCCAATACCTTTAGAACGGTAGTTTGCATTTGTTACAATTACCACCAACTCTGAATTAACCGTAGTGTTTTCTTTATCTACATAAAAAAGTGTTTCAAAAAGTTTTATAATTAAACGTGGCGACATTATTATTTTGGGTAACATAATGGCTATGTATTTTGGAAATTTTTTAAAAACACTTTTAAAAAGTTGCCGTGTATCTGTGCAACCCATTACATATCCAAAAACTTTATTATTATCTAAAGCAAATACAAAAAATGCAATATTATTACGAAGCGCATCTTTATAAATTTCTGTAATAAATTTAACGCCAAACAGGGTAATAAAACTTCTGTATGAAAGTCCGTCTATATGCAAAATAGCAGCCTCGCGCAATAATTCTTCATTTATTGAATCTATGGTTTTATATTCTATTTCAGATTGCATATACTTTTAGTAAGATCTTCTGTAATAAAAAATCATTTTTCCGTAGGCCTCTTTTCCTAAAAAAGTGCTTCTGCCAAATTCTAAGCGTTCAAAATTTTCTGTATGAAACCAATTGTTTGTTGCTATAAATTCTTTTTCTAATATTTCATAAACCATAACACCATCTATTTTATTGGTGTCGGTAATCATATCAAACGTTTTATCTCTATAGCATCTGGCCATATCTTTTTTAATTAATCCTTTTTCAATGGGTGTAAACTCATCATTAGCAAACATATTTTTTAAATAAACATTATGCCTGTTAATAGGAGTTGAATTTAAGTAAACCGCTAAAGAACTTGCCCAGCCTACAATGGGGTGTCCGCCAACAACAAAAACAGAATTAGGGTTAGAATGTTGAACAATTGCATCCAGAAATTTTTTAGTTTCTTTTCCTTCTTCGGCATATAAATATGTTCTTGTTACCAAGCGATAGGTGTTAAACAATAAAACAAAAACAATAATACCACTTAAGGCATATTTAAAAAATGAAGTAATTTTTTTAGAACGATTAAAATAATAGATGAGATAAATATTAAAGAATGCTGCTCCTAAAATAGCAGGCACCAGGTAACGTTCATTTATCCCTGTTTTAAAATAAAGAATAAACTGAGGCAGTGCTATAAGTATAGTTAAGATAATTATAGGAAAATGTGTAAAAGCTAATTGTTTAAGGTGCGCTCTGATTTCTTTAATTATGAGTACAGAAGAAAAAATAAACAAGGGAATTAAGATTAGAAAATTTTTAAACCAATAAACGTTTACCAATGCCCATATTTTTGAAGGGTCGAAAAAGTTTACGTCAAAACCTGCGTAACTAATTTTGTTTGTACCAATGCGTTTAATTAAATAAAGTTCTGCAAGTAAGGTTAAACCTAAAAATAAAACTGATACAATATTTTTACGAATTGATTGAAAAAATGAAAGTTGGTTATATTGACTTTGAAACCAAACAAACCAAAAAATCATTGCGGGAAGAATTAAAAGAAAGCTTTCTTTACTTACCG
>CAIXZI010000047.1 GCA_903923915.1 uncultured Bacteroidota bacterium | reverse complement strand
TCTGTTCCTAAAAAATATCAAACTACGAAAGAAAGTATAAGCGATGCCTTAGCCGGTTTTCAGCGTACAAAAGACAAAAAAGGTTTTGAAATTTTATTGACTAAAGGCTGGGATTATGCTCATTTATGTGAGACGTACGAGAAAGCTATTAAAATTTGTCGAGAAGAACACGTACCGGTTTTAGTGCACGTAGAAGAAGTAACGCAACCGCAAGGTCACTCTACATCAGGTTCGCACGAGAGGTATAAAGATAAAGATCGCTTGCAGTGGGAAACTGATTTTGATTGCGTTAAAAAAATGCGTGAGTGGATTTTACAAAATGCTTTAGCAACCGAAGCTGAATTAGATAAAATGGAAGAGGATGCTAAAGCCGCTGTTAGTGCTGCTAAAAATGCAGCGTGGAAAGCCTACTTAGAACCTATTAAAAAAGAAGTTGCCGAAGTGGCTGCTTTATTTACCGAATTAGAATCAAGCAACAAAGGCGCATTTATTACAGCTATAAAAAATGAATTATTGGCTATTAAAGAGCCTATTCGTAAAGATATTCACATGGCAGCCAAACGTGTTTTACGTTTAACCAAAAATGAAACTTCTGATACACGTCATAAATTATCAGATTGGTTAGGGCTTGCACGCATTGAAAACGATGAGCGCTTTAGTTCTAATCTTTGTTCTAATACCGCTTTACATATTTCTGCCACTAATGTAGCGTATGGAAGCGAACAAAAACAAATGGATGGCCGAGAAATTCTGCGCGATAATTTTGATGCTATACTTACCAAATACCCTCAAACCATGGTGTTTGGAGAAGATGCCGGAAAAATTGGTGGTGTTAATCAGGGATTAGAAGGCTTACAAAAAAAATACGGAGAACACCGTGTTTTTGATACCGGTATTAGAGAATGTACCATCATGGGGCAAGCCATTGGTCTTGCTTTGCGTGGTATACGTCCTATTGCAGAAATACAATATTTAGATTATTTATTATACGCACTTCAAATTATGAGCGATGATTTGGCTACCGTGCAATGGCGTACTAAAGGGCAGCAAAAAGCGCCGGTTATTATTCGCACACGCGGACATAGACTTGAAGGCGTTTGGCATAGTGGCTCTCCAATGGGCATGATTATTAGTGCTTGCAGAGGAATACATATTTGTGTGCCTCGTAACATGACTAAAGCGGCAGGTTTTTATAATACTTTATTACAAGCTGACGAACCTGCTTTGGTTATTGAACCATTGAACGGTTATCGTTTAAAAGAGAACCAACCAACTAATTTTGGTGAGTTTAAAACTCCGCTTGGTATTCCTGAAACAATTATTGAAGGAAGCGATGTAACCATTGTTACCTATGGTTCTTGTATTCGCGTAGCGCAAGATGCTATTAAAATGTTGCAAGAACATAATATTTCTGTAGAGTTAATTGATGTGCAAACTTTATTACCTTTTGATATCAATCATCAAATTGTAGAATCGGTTAAGAAAACAAACCGCGTTTTATTTTTAGACGAAGATGTACCGGGTGGCGCATCGGCTTATTTAATGCAACAAGTGTTGGAAGTACAAGGCGCGTACCAGTTTTTAGATGCAGAGCCTGTAACACTGGCTGCTAAAGAACATCGCCCTGCTTATGGAACAGATGGCGATTATTTTAGCAAACCAAATGCAGATGATGTGTTTGATGCGGTTTATAATTTAATGCACGAGGCTAAGCCGCAAGAGTATCCTGCTATTTATTAATTAAAAAATTACATTTTGAAAAAACTATTTGCGCTTTTAATTGTTTTTGTTTGTTTAAATACAAAGGCGCAAACCTGGGTAACTATACCTGATGCTAATTTTGCTCATTACTTAGATAGCATCATTCCTGCTGCTATGAATGGCAATCAGATGAATACAAGTAGTACTTTAGTTACAACTACCATACAGTCAATAGATGTTTACAATAAAAACATTTCTAATTTAAATGGGATTCAATATTTTACTTCACTTATTCATTTATTTTGCAGTAACAATTCTTTAACAAGTCTTCCTATTTTACCTAGTTCAATAACTGAGTTAAATTGCAGTCAAAATTCTTTAACTACGCTTCCTGCGTTACCTAATTCGCTAACTTGGTTTGCTTGCGGATCTAATTCTTTAACGAGCCTTCCG
>CAIXZI010000046.1 GCA_903923915.1 uncultured Bacteroidota bacterium | reverse complement strand
TGTTGTTAAAATAGATTATTATATAAAATCTAAAAAATGGGAAGAAAAATATACAACAAGTGCGGTTATAGAAAAAATAAAAATAGTAACTAAAAAATCCCCACAATTAACAGTAGACATGGAAACAGGGGAAATTTTAGGTTAATAACAAGAAAATAAAAACATCGTAAAATAAATTTAAAAAAAATGGAATTATTAGGAAAAATAAAAGTCATTAAACCAACTAATCAAGTAAATGATAGTTTTAAAAAAAGAGAATTAGTAATTACTACCGAAGAACAACATCCTCAACATGTTTTGATTGAATTTGTTCAGGACAAATGCCCTGTTCTTGATAGTTATAATATTGGGGAAAATGTAAGGGTTTTTATTAATGTGAGAGGTAGAGAAGTCGTTAAAGATGGGGAGGCTAAATACTATAACCAACTACAAGGATGGAGGATAGAAAGAACCGATTCAGCTATACCTTCGCAAAAGTAATGTTGTATGGAGAATATTAAACATAAAACTCTTACTGTTGACGAAATAAAAAGCAATAGAGGTGCTATCTCAAACTCCAATCAACTACACAAGGAAAGCCTTTCTTTTCAAGAAAAATTAGCTTCAAAAATAACAAATGTTGTTGGGAGTATGGAATGTGCTTATATTTTTGCGTTCATTGCGCTTATAAGTTTACCTGACGCAATTAAAGGAGGTACTGCCACTACAATCTCTTGGATTGCGCAAACCTTTTTACAACTAGTTCTTTTGTCGATAATAATGGTAGGTCAGAAAGTCGAAAGTAAACGTGCCGAAATAAAAGCAAATCAAGACTTTGAAATCAATAGAAAGTATGATGATGAAATAGAGGAGATACTCAAGCATTTAGAAAATCAAAACCAAGATTTCTACACTATTTTAAAGCACATTGAATCCCAAAAAAATCAATAAAAACAAGTACTTTTTTAAGTTAGAAGTAATCTATAATTACATAGTAAAGTTTATGACAATACAACTTGTGGATAGAAATCAAGAAATGTGTGATTCATGGTCTTATGAATTCAAAGACTGCAAGGATGTTGTTATTCATTGCGGAGATTTCTTTTATTTAAAGACAGATTGTATTGTTTCACCTGCTAATTCATTTGGTTTTATGGACGGAGGTCTTGATAAGACCATTTCTAAAAAAATAGGTTGGAGTACACAGAAAAAACTTCAAAAACAGATTAAAGAAAAATATTTTGGAGAGCTTTTGGTTGGACAGGCTGAATTGGTAGAAACTGATTGCAAGGACATTCCTTTTTTAATATCCGCACCAACAATGAGAGTCCCTATGATTTTAAAAGAAAGTATAAATGTTTATTTAGCTTCAAAAGCAATATTTAGATTGCTTTTGAGTAAAAGTTTAATTAATTCAATCACGATTAGCGGTCTTGGCACAGGGGTTGGTCAATTACCTTATAACTTTTGTGCTAAACAAATGAAGCAAGCATATAATGAAGTTTGGTTAGGCAGGCTTGAAACACCTGTTAATTGGAGTGATGCACAAATAAAGCATCAATTATTATACTCAAACCATTATAAAGATTTACAATGTTGAAAAAAATACTTATATTTGTTTTTTTTTAAAACTAAAAAAAATTATGGCAAATAAGACGAAAAGCGATTACGATAAAATGAGTAATGATGATTTGGTTACTTATTTAGATAATTTAAGTAAGGATGATTTTAATTCTTACGTCGATGCAGACACTAAGGTACGCTATTTTTTATATAAATACGGAAAACAGTTTGCAAACGCCTTGAAAGGAACAGGTTTGTTTTACGCAGGTGTTGTTGCTCAATCAATTGGAGAAACAGGCTATGGAAGAAGTAATTTGGCAACCGAAGCTAATAATTTTGCAGGAGTAAAGTATGTTGAGGGTCTACATCCTGATTATTACGAAACACAAACCCAAGAGGTAAAAAATGGAAAAACCGTTTATGTTACTGCTAGATTTGCTAAGTTTCCAACTGCTTTAGATGGTATAAAAGACCACGTTGCTACTTTAATGAAGCCTGCCTATAGTCAGGCACGAGCTAACGCAAAATCGCCTGAAGAGCAAATAAAAATGATAGTACAGGCAGGTTATGCTACATTAAGCCCTACCGCTTATGTTAATCAAATCAAGGGAAATATTCGTAGAATTCAAAATAAAATTCCGATAGGAAAAGTAGTTTAATTGTAAAGTAAAAAAATGAAAAACAATATACTTAAATACAGTCTTATTGGGGCAGGGTTGCTAACAATTTTTGCATCAACCCTTTTTTATATAAGAATGAAGAGAATCCAAAAAATAAACGAAACTAATGCGCAACTGCAAGATGTTTTAGATATGATTGACAACGTACAATAACAACAGAAAAGTACCAATGAAACTTATTATCGGAATACCAACAATAAACAGAGCTGACTTATTAAACGAAGCATTGGCTAAATATTTTGAAGACTTTAAGGAAACGGAAATTGTAATATGCGATAACGGAAACCAAGAAATCATCACTAGAGAAAAAAACTTTGTAATATACAAGCCTGAAAAAAACTTAGGAGTTTCAGGAAGTTGGAATATGATTATGGATTACGCTTCAAAAGTAGAGGCAACCCATGTACTTATGCTTAATGATGATGTTTATTTAGGTAAATCAGAGCAAGAGATAAGTCATATTATTAAGCTTTGGAATCCTGAATTTTTATGCACCGAACTTAATTGGTGTAGTTTTATTATTTCCTTAAGCACCTACAATAAAATCGGGGTTTTTGATGAAAAATTTTTCCCTGCATATTTTGAAGATAACGATTATTTTCGTCGAATGATGATAGCTGATGTATCAATGATATTTAATACTATGCTAAACCC
>CAIXZI010000045.1 GCA_903923915.1 uncultured Bacteroidota bacterium | reverse complement strand
CCAACTTAGCGTAACACTTAATGTAGATACGCCGCCTGTTCTGTTTAAAATCCAATACTCGCAGCCACTTAAATGATCTATACCTAAATCCCAGTTACTGGTTGTATAGGTTGAAACGGCATATACATTGGAGTGGAAATATTTTGCCGTAAAATTATCTGTAGCAAGCGATGGAGCAGACATAGTAATTGGTCTATAATAATTGCCTGTTCCTACCGGAAAGGTAAAAGCACTATTTCCGTACTTAGTAATAAAACCATCTACATAACTTAAGTTGCTTACTCCTGTAGATGTTGCGCCGTTTAATATATTTAGTGTTGATGATACGCCTTGTGTTACAATACCCGTAGTAAAGTTTAAATTATTACTAATTTGCTGTATGCCCGAAGACATAGTTACTCCTGCAGCGTTATTAATATTTAAATTATAAAACGTTTGCGTTGTAGCGCAACTTAATGTTGCCGCCGTTGAACCATTTAAGTTGATGGTACTATTGTTAGCTAATAAACTTCCTCCATTATTCCAGTTTCCATAAACATCAAGTATGTTTGCCCCGCTTATAGTTAAACTGGCCGATGGTATAGCTGAATTATAAGTGCCTGCTGCAATAGCGGGGTTAATCGTGATGCTTTTACATTGCGCACCTACACCATTTATTACAGGCATAAACTGAGGGCCTGCCGCAGGTATAACTACATCATAGGCAGAAGTAGGTGTAGATCCGCCGCCACCGCACCAGTTAGCGGCCGTAAACCAATCTGTACTTGTTCCTCCAATCCAGGTGTATTGTGTAGCCGGAGGAGCTGCGCGATTAAACGTTACGTTCAAACTAGAACCTCCTCCTCCTTGCACTAACTGAACCTCTACAGTTGAACTTCCGTTTAATGTGCCAACCCAAACGGCAGTATGCGCATCGCAACAACCTGCATGCTGTGCAACTTGAGTTCCGTTAATAAGCAAGGTAAAATTATCATCGTGTGTTGGAATGTTAATAGAGTATGTACCACAAGTAAATCCTGTACGTTTAAAGCTAATACTAAAATTGGTGTTTGGTATTACACAACCCTGATAGGCTGTACCGCCTGTAGCTGAAGCAACAGCCAGACTAGGGGTAACCGTACCCGAAACTGTATTTGCCCACTGTGTTGTAGTATTAAAATCATATCCTGTTACACCACTACCATTATTGGTATAATACCCATAATAACTACTTAAGGTTTTATCGCCATAGCAATATGCATTCCATGCTCCTGAAGGAAAAGTAGATGGTGTAACCAAAGGTATAACGGTTATTGTGCTTGTTGCATTAACAGTTGCACAATTGTTGTTTCCGCCAACCGTATAAGTAGTTGTTATAGTTGGAGTTGCAATTACCACATTACCCGTTGTTGCACTTAAACCGGCAGATGGAGACCACGAATATGTATTAGCTCCTGATGCTGTTAATGTATAAGTGCCATTTATAGAACATGATGTTGTTCCGGCAGTAGGTGTTACAGATGTAGTTGGCAATGGATTTACTGTTATTAAAACATTAGCTGTTGCACTACAAGTAGTAACGGGGTCTGATACGTTACAAGTGTAAGATGTAGTAACTGTTGGTGATGCCGCTGTTATTGTCCCTGTTGTTGGACTTAAAGTAGTTCCTCCAGAGCCGTCACCCCAAGTGTAAATAGCGCCGGGTAAATTAGGTGATGCCGTTAAATTAGTTGAAGATCCTGCACATATTGTAACTGGAGAACTTAAAACAGGATAGGTAGTTGGTGTAAAGTTTGCAGCTAAATAACCTGGACCTGCGCCATTGTACTGTTTAAATTCTACTGTTGTACTCGGACTAATAAAACCACTCCAAACATTGGTATGCGCATCACAACAACCCGCATGAGACCATTGAAGCACTCCATTTATGTATAAATAAGTATTATCGTCATGCCCAGGTATATCTATTTGGTAGTATCCGCAAGGTATTCCGGTACGTCTAAACCAAATGGTCCAAATTGATCCTCCAAAACTACAGCCGCTATAAGCAGAGCCTGTTGCTGTGGTAGTACAAGTAGATGGTCCGTTATTTTGATTCCACCTTATTCGTGTATCAAAACTTAAGTTATTTTCTGTATAATAACCATAGTAATTTGTCCATGTTGCATCATTATAACAAAATGCATTCCATGTGCCATTACCATTAGTGGTTGTTGCCGGAGAGGTTGGTTGTGCTTGAACTGTAATAACTGTACTTGTTGCTACAGATGCGCAATTATTTGAACCTGTAACTGTATAAGTAGTAGTAACCGAAGGGTTAGCAACTACTGAGTAACCACTTGTAGAGCTTAACCCTGTTGATGGAGCCCACGTATATGTGTAAGCACCGCCAGCGGTTAATGTGGCTGTATTTATGCCATAGCAGGTAGCAACAGGCGTATAACTATTGGCCGGCGATGGCAAGGTTACTGCCACTGTTGTAGTTGGTAGTGGATTAGTGGTAATAGTTATTGTATTAGTTACAGCACATCCGGTATTTGTAAGCGTGTTATTGTCTATTGCAGAAAGTGTATAAGTTGTAGTAGCAGTAGGTGTTACAGTAACGGCAAGGCTGCCCGTTGCCGGACTAACCGTAGCCGCTGGCGCCCAAGAATAAGTAAAACCTGTGGTGTAACTATTTGCGGCAGTAACATTAGCAGATGTTCCTGCACAAACAGTAATTGGTGTTGGCATAGTTAAACCTCCAGCCGGGGTAATAAAATTAGCCGATAAATTTCCAGGGCCACCGTTGTTGCTATATCTTATTTCTACGGTAGTAGTTGGAGCAATAAAACCTGTCCAAAGATTAGGTCTATTAGTACAACATGAGCTTGTATAAGTGGCTACTATTGTTCCGTTTATTAAAATATATAAATCGTCATCATAACTCGGAATATCAATTTCATAGTATCCGCAAGGAATTCCGGTACGCATTTAACTTACTCCATATCTAAATTGACTAAAGGGGCAACCTGCATATGCATTTCCGGATAGAGCATTGGCAGTGCTCGGGCTTGCTGTATTTGAATGACGTAACGTTGTATTTATGTTTAGATTATTTTCAGTATAATAACCCATATAACTTGTTGAGTAATTTCTATAACCACTATAACAATACACATTCCAAAAACCATTACCCGGTATGCCTATACCACCTGCAGGGGCTGAAGAGGCAAAGATAGGGAGGTTAAGGCCATTATCAGGGCCAGTTATTACCGGATTAGAGCTAACCACACGAACTCTATAGCCGGCACCTGCTGGTGTAGCGGCAGGTATGGTACAAGTAATATTACCCGCTGCAGTAGCTGTAAGTGTACCTATAGAAGCCGCACTGGCAAAGCTACCTAAAGCATCAGATAGTTGAGCCGTAAAAACATTGCCTGCTGCAAAAGTACAAGTTTTGGTAAACGATAAAGTAAAAACCTCTCCTTGGCACGAATCGTTGGTTGTAACAGTTGGTGCCGATAAAGTGGCCGCATTAATAGTTAAATTTGTTCCATTATCGGTTGTTAAAGTAGATGCCGGTGTAGAACTTATTACACGGATTTTGTAAGCAGCAGCCGAAGTTATGGTATAAGGCAATGTAGCATTAATAGTGCCGGCAGCAGTGGTAGTTGCAGTGCCTATTGCAGTTGGAGTAACAAAACTTCCACTTGCATCTGATAATTGAGCCGTAAAAACATTTCCGGCTGTAAAGGTTCCGTTTTTAGCATAGGTAACCGTAACCGCCGACCCATTACAATAGGGTGAACTGCCAGATAAGGCTGTAACACTAGTGTTTTGTGAAAAAGATTGATAGCTTCCTATATAAAATAGCAGAACTGCTATTGAAGAAAGCAAATTTTTACTCGAGGTGTAACTTTTATTCATAAAAAAATGCATTAAACTGTTTCTGAATATACTTGAAATAAATGATTATCCCATCTATTAACATGTTATGTTTTTATTTTTTCGATGAAGTTGCGCCAAATGCAGATGAATATTAAAAAAGTGATATACCTAAATTGATTTTTATCATAGATATAACAACAAATCTAAGTAAATATTAGCCCCTAAAAAACACAATCTAAGCATATAGCTTACATGTGTAATTAAAACATAAAAATTGCACCCAAATTTTTACAAATTGGTTTATCTACCTATTTATGTAAACTAGCCAAATGTTCTTTAATTAAAAATTTAGAATTAAATTTAGAACGTTTTACATGAGCAATTTTTTAGATACCCCAATTGAATACCTTAAAGGCATTGGCCCACAGCGAGGCGACATGCTTAAAAAAGAATTGCGAATTTTTACCTATAATGATTTGGTTACATTTTATCCATTTAGGTATGTTGACCGCAGTAAATTTTACAAAATAAAAGACATCACAGAAGAGCTACCTTATGTTCAATTAAAAGGAAAAATTATACGTACAGAATTATTGGGCGAAAAATTTACAAAGCGTTTTGTGGCTTATTTAAAGGACGATACCGGCATCATAGAATTAGTTTGGTTTCAGGGTGCCAAATGGCTGGAAGGTAAGTTTAAACCCGATACTGAATATGTTGTACTTGGTAAACCATCCGAATTTAGGGGTAAATATAATTTGGCACACCCTGATGTAGATTTAGCAAGTGATGAAAGTGTTAAACTAAATTCTGTTTTACAACCCGTTTACCCAAGTACCGAAAAATTAAAAAGTAAAGGTTTAGATAGCAAAGGCATTTTAAAATTACAGGAAGTTTTAATTCCGCAATTGCAAAACAAAGTAGATGAAACACTGCCTGATAGTTTGATTAATAAATATAAATTTATTAGTAGAGAATTAGCTTGCAAACAAATTCACTTCCCTGAAAACCCTGAATTACTAAAGAAAGCAGAGCTTCGCTTAAAATTTGAAGAACTTTTTTACATTCAATTAAAACTATTAAAAAGTAAACATTTTAGAAAGCACAGCGTTCAAAGTTTTGTATTTGAAAAACTGGGTCACTACTTCAATTCTTTCTTTAACGAGTATCTTCCCTTTGAATTAACTAATGCACAAAAACGTGTGATAAAAGAAATTAGAAACGATGTACGCAATGGCCAACAAATGAATCGTTTATTGCAAGGCGATGTGGGTAGCGGAAAAACTATTGTATCATTAATGTGCATGTTGATGGCATTGGATAATAATTTTCAGGCATGCTTAATGGCTCCAACCGAAATATTAGCACAACAACATTTTATTACCATCAGCGAATTAGTAAAACCGCTTAATATTAAATGTGCTTTACTTACAGGTTCGGTAAAAACAAAAGCACGTAGAGAAATTTTAAAAGACTTAGCTGATGGAACTATTCAAATAATAATTGGTACGCATGCTTTGTTAGAAGACCCGGTTCAGTTTAAAAATCTTGGCTTTGTTGTTATTGATGAGCAGCATCGTTTTGGTGTAGCACAACGTGCCAGGTTGCATAACAAAAATGTAAACCCGCCACATGTATTAGTTATGAGTGCAACACCTATACCTCGCACACTGGCCATGACTTTATACGGAGACCTTGATACATCAGTTATTGATGAATTACCGCCAGGTAGAAAACCTATTGAGACGATACATTATACTGATGCCAAACGTTTGCGCATGTATGGTTTTATGAAAGAACAAATTACGCTTGGCCGACAAGTTTATGTAGTTTATCCCTTAATTGAAGAATCTGAAAAACTGGATTTAAAAAACTTAATGGAAGGGTATGATTCGTTATCAGAGCAATTTCCATTGCCACAATATCGCATTAGTATTTTGCATGGCAAGATGGCTTCCGATAAAAAAGAAAGTGAGATGCAAGCTTTCGTTAAAAATCAAACCCACATAATGGTTGCAACAACTGTAATTGAAGTTGGTGTGAACGTGCCCAACGCCAGTGTTATGGTTATAGAAAATGCCGAACGATTTGGTTTATCTCAATTACATCAGTTGCGTGGTAGGGTTGGTAGAGGCGCAGATCAAAGCTACTGCATACTTATGTCGTCTTTAAAATTATCGCAAGACGCCAAAGTACGCATGCAAACTATGTGTAGAACAAATGATGGTTTTGAAGTGGCTGAAGTAGATTTGCAATTACGCGGACCCGGAGATATTGAAGGCACACAACAAAGTGGCATACTTAATTTAAAAATTGCCGACCTTGCAAAAGACCAGCAAATACTACAACTTGCACGCCAAGTGGCGAATGAAATTTTAGAAGAAGACCCGCAGTTATTAAAAGCAGAAAATCAAATTTTAAACAAACAGTTAATTCGTCAGAACAAAACAAACATTAACTGGGGTAAAGTGGCTTAACACTAAATCTTTACGTTAGGGATTGAAGTGTAAAGCCCGCCGCTGAAATGCTTTTTCGGCATTTTGCAGAACGCCCCAATTGACTAAAATAATATGGCGATTTTCATTGTCTTTTGATGTCTATTAAAACATTAAATTAGCGCAGAATTTTTATTGTGCGAATAGCTTTACTTACAGACGGAATATGGCCTTACCGAATTGGCGGGATGCAGAAGCATTCGTACTATTTGGTTAAATATTTCGCGCAACGGGGTATTTATGTTGATTTATATCACATGAATGACAGTGCGTATGACATTAATAAATTAGAGTTTTTTACGGAAGAAGAGAAGAAATTTGTTACACCTTTTGTGTTTGAATTTCCGAATAAAGGCAAATGGCCTTGGCATTATTTGCAAGAATCTTATTTGCATTCTAAAACAATGTATGATGAATTTGTGAAACAAAAACCGGTAGATTTTATTTATAGTAAAGGATACACAGGTTGGTATTTTATAAAACAAAAACAAGCTGGCAAAAAACTTCCACCCATTGGATTGCGCTTGCACGGGTATGAAATTTTTCAGCAAGGTAGTGGTGCTATAAATATGTATAGAAAATATTTGTATTTGCCTTTGATGAAATACTTAAATAACAAGGCAGATTTTGTTTATTCGTATGGCGGAGGAATTACAGCTATTATAAAAAATAATTTACCTCAAACAGCCAATAAAATAATTGAAGTGCCTGCTGCTATTGAACCTGCGTGGGTTTATGAAAACAATATTGCCATAAACAAACCTTTACGTTTTGCTTTTTTAGGAAGGTATGAAATTAGAAAAGGCGTTAAAGAATTAAGTGCTGTACTTAAAAACTTAATTGGTAAATATGATTTTGAATTTAATTTTATTGGCCCGATACCCAACGAGTTTAAAATTAATTCACCACAAATAAAATACCATGGTTCTATAAGTGATGCGAATAAAATAAAATCTATTTTGCAAGGTACAGATGTATTTGTTTTGCCCTCTCATTCAGAAGGTATGCCCAATGTAATTTTAGAGGCTATGGCAAGCGGCTGCGCCATTTTAGCAACTGATGTGGGTGCTGTAAATGTTATGGTTGGTGATGATAATGGTTGGTTAATTCCACCAATAAATGAAAATGCAATCGAACAAAAAGTAACGGAAATTTTAAAATCAGATGCTAAACTAATTGAAAATAAAAAAATAAACTCCATAAAAAAAGTAAAGCAAAATTTTATGTGGAACGAAGTTATTTTAAAAGAAATACAAGTAATTAAAGCGAGAGTGAAAAGTGAATAAGATTAAAAAAGAAATTCCAATACTTGATAGTTTAAGGGCTGTTGCGGCATGGTCGGTTTGTTTATACCATTTTATTTGCACTACCGTTGGTTTTGTAAATAAAGATGGAGTTGTGTTTCACTTTTT
>CAIXZI010000044.1 GCA_903923915.1 uncultured Bacteroidota bacterium | reverse complement strand
TTGTCCGCCACCGCCGCCGTTAATTTCTTTGGCAACTTCACGTACAATTTTACCGGCATCTAAGTTTTTAGCTGCCACTAAATTATCAGAAATGATGATTGAAATGCTTGGCTTGCCTTTAACTTCGGCACCAACCACGCAATATAAATTATCTACTTGTGTGCGTAAATCAAACAATAGGTTTTTAATTTCTTCGGCACTATCTAATTCAATTTTTTCAGCAATAAAATTAATGCCATTAACGGTTTGCTTTTTAGTAAGTAACTCTTTTTTAAGCAGATTAGATTTCTCCCTCATAAAATGCTGCACTTGCTTTTGCAAATCATGGTTTTCTTCTAATAAAGTAGTAACACTTTTTACAACATCAGCAGGGTTTTTAAGTAAGTGTTTTACCTGGTGTAATTGTTGTGCCTGATGCTCAAAAAACTCTTCCGATTTTACAGATGTAATAGCCTCAATACGACGGATACCTGCAGCCACAGCGCCTTCTGACGATATTTTAAAATAACCAATTTGTCCGGTTGCTTTAACGTGTGTGCCACCACAAAGCTCCATCGAATAATTTCTATCAAAACAAACTACACGAACTATGTCGCCATATTTTTCGCCAAACAAAGCCATAGCACCTGTTTTTTTTGCGTCTTCTAAAGCTACAAGCTGAACATCGCAAGCAATGTTTTCTCTAATTTTACTATTTACAATATGTTCTATTTGATGGATTTCTTCTTCGGTAATTTTAGAAAAGTGAGAGAAATCAAAACGCAAATGTTCATCGTTTACCAAACTTCCTTTTTGTTCAACATGCGTTCCTAAAACTTGACGCAGAGCGGCATGCAGCAAATGCGTAGCACTATGGTTGTTAGCAATTAAGGTGCGCCTTGCTCTATCAACATGCGCCATAAACGACGATGAAATATTTTCAGGCAATTTATCTGTAAAGTGAATGGTAATACCGTTTTCTTTTTTAGTGTCGGTAATGATTAACTTTTCGTTAGCACTAATTAAAACACCTGTATCGCCTACCTGTCCGCCACTTTCAGCATAGAAAGGAGTTATATTTAAAACTAACTGATATTGTTCTTTATTTTTAGATTTTACTTTGCGATAACGTGTTATGTAACATTCGGCATCAGTTTCTTCATAACCAACAAATTTTACTTCACGACCTTTATCGGTATTCCATTGCAGAGCCGTATAAATCCAATCATCTGTATTTACTTGGGTTGCCGCACGCGAACGATTTTTTTGTTCATTCAAACAAGCATCAAATTCTTTTTCGTTGATAGATAAACCGTAACCACGCACAATTAACGAAGTTAAGTCTAATGGAAAGCCAAATGTATCATACAATTCAAATACTACTTTGCCTTCAATCTCTTTGTTTTTATGGTTGTTTACAATATCTAAACAGATGTTATCAATACGGCGCAAACCAATATCCAACGTTTTATAAAAAGAAGTTTCTTCTTCTTTAATTACTTTTTCAATCAGCATTTTTTGAGATACAAGTTCCGGAAATGCTTGTCCCATGTGGTTTGCCAGCACAGGTACTAAACGATACATAAAAGGTTCTTTCAATCCTAACGATTGATAACCATAACGAATAGCACGACGTAAAATACGGCGAATAACATAACCTGCGCCTGTATTGCTTGGTAATTGTCCGTCAGCAATAGAAAAAGATATAGCACGTATATGATCTACTATAACGCGCATGGCAATATTCAACACCAACTGACTTTTATGATGTTCTTCGTTAAGTGGCTTGTAGTGATGATTGCAAAGGTTTTCAACCTTTTCAATTAGTGCTGTAAAAACATCCGTATCATAATTACTTTGTTTACCTTGCAATACACGTACTAAACGCTCAAAGCCCATTCCGGTATCAACATGCTGCTTAGGAAGTTTGTGTAAAGAACCGTCTGCTTTACGCTCAAATTCCATAAATACATTGTTCCAGATTTCAATTACTTGTGGGTCATCATTATTTACAAGCGTTGCACCGGCTACTTTTTTTCGTTCTTCATCGCTGCGCCCGTCATAATGTATCTCGCTGCAAGGCCCACAAGGCCCCTGGTCGCCCATTTCCCAAAAATTATCTTTTTTGTTTCCTCGTAAAATGCGGTCTTCTGCAACAAACTGTTTCCAAAAATCATAGGATTCCTGATCGAAAGCTAAATTTTCTTTTGCATCACCTTCAAAAACAGTAACGTATAAACGGTCTTTATCAATTTTATAAACTTCGGTTAAAAGTTCCCAAGCCCAGGCAATAGCATCTTTTTTAAAATAATCGCCAAAGCTCCAGTTACCAAGCATTTCAAACATGGTGTGGTGATAGGTGTCAACACCTACTTCTTCCAAATCGTTATGTTTACCACTAACACGTAAACATTTTTGAGTATCGGCTACACGAGGATGTTTTATGGGAGCGTTACCTAAAAATAAATCTTTAAACGGCGCCATACCACTGTTGTTAAACATAAGCGTAGGATCGTTTTTTACAACCATAGGCGCAGATGGTACAATGTGGTGACCTTTAGATTGAAAAAAGTCTAAAAAAGTTTGGCGTATTTGGTTAGCGTTCATCATAGTTTATCAATTTTTTTTGCGCACACGAAGATAACAGTAAAATAGATTAATTAAAACAGCTAATGGATATTTTCTGTTTGTAAAATGAAGGTTTTATTGCTTCACAATTTCAAACTCTACACGGCGATTTTTTTGTCGGCCATCATCGGTATTATTATCTGCAATAGGTTGTGAGCTTCCATAACCCTGATAGTACATTTTATTTTGTACACCATGCGTAATTAAATATTCAAAAACAGCACGAGCGCGTTGTTCTGATAGTTTTTGATTTTTCATTTTAGAGCCTGAATTATCTGAGTGCCCATCAATTTTTATGACAAAATTTTGGTGTCTGAAAAGATATTGCGAAAGCTTATTTAACTCAGAAAACGATTCAGGTAAAAGATATGATTTGCCATTTTCGAACGAAACTTTAAGTGTGATTTTTTAGCCGGTTTGTACATTTTTATTTACTTGTAACACAGAATCTTTTTCATAGCCTATGCTATCTACATACACTGTTTTAAAATCATCTTTTGGTTTTATCCATTTAAGCGAAACATCATCTACAAAATAATAGGCTTCTTTAAAGCCCGGACTTTTAAGATTTATTTTAACCATATCGTTTTTTACGTTAGGTGAAAAATTGCCAATGGTTATAAATTTTTCTCCACCAGATGCTTTGTAATTGCCTTTAAACTTAAACCAACAAAAATCTCCATTTAAAGAAGTTTTTGCTGCAACAGTATCTAATACGCACTCTTTTTCCGGAAAATTAACAGCTTTCATACCGCCTTTAGAAACGTACACGCCAAACGATTTAAGCATAGCGTTGCTCCAAAAAGCAAGACGAATATAACATTCAAACTGATAAATATTGCCACGCTTTAAAGTTTCAGAAAGTTTAACTTCCATAAACTCTTTATATTTTTTTTGATATCTAAGTCCGGCACAACAATCGCCAGTATGAGCACCTTTGCAAGTGCCAACATCATTTTTTAAAGTGGTTTGATAATAATCTACCGAGCCATGAGGCACCCATGGAATAGCACTTTTTAAATCGTTCTTCTTTTTGCGAAAATTTTCAAAACTACCATTAGGCACTAAATTTTTATCAATAAGAGTTTGCGCAGAAACTGTTGCGAAAAAAATTGTGAGAAAAGTAATAGATAAAAATCTAAGCATAACTTAAGTATGTAAAAATATAAAAACAAATTATATGTTGGTTTAAATTAAAAAATGAGGTGAAAACTAATAATCTATCCATCGTTTATTTAAAATAAAAAATTATATTTGTTTACAAACCTGTTTTTAGCTTTATGATTAAAAAAATACTTTTTTGTTTTTTGTGTTTATGTACAATTACTATTAATGCTCAAATAATTACCACCATAGCAGGTAATGGCACCGCAGGTTATATAGGTGATGGTGGACAGGCTACGGTGGCCGAGTTAAAAAGTCCAGGTTGGGTAACTGTTGATGCTTCGGGTAATTTATTTATTGCTGATGAACTTAATAACTGCATACGTAAAGTAACTACTTTAGGAATAATAAGTACCTTAGTTGGTAATGGAACTCAGGGTTATAGTGGCGATGGTGGGCAGGCTTCATTAGCTCAATTATATAAACCTAGTGCCATTGCTATTGATGTATACGGTAATTTATATATTTCTGAATATGGAAATAATTGCGTTCGTAAAGTAAACACGGCCGGCATTATAACTACTGTTGCTGGAAACGGAATGGCTGGCTTTAGCGGAGATGGCGGACAAGCTACCGCGGCAAATTTGCGTTCATACGGCGTAGCTGTTGATGCAGTAGGTAATATTTATATTGCTGATGGCCCTAATAGTCGTGTGCGAAAAGTAAATACTTTGGGTATAATATCAACCATAGCAGGAAACGGTACGATGGGGTTTAGTGGAGATGGAGGGCAGGCTACTGCAGCGATGTTAAATTATCCTCAAAGAATAGTGGTTGATGCCGTTGGTAATATATTTATATCTGACGCAAGTAATAATAGGATACGTAAAATAGATAATTCAGGAGCAATTAATACAGTAGCGGGAAACGGAACTGCGGGTTACACAGGTGATGGCGGGTTCGCAACTTCAGCGCAAATAAACACACCACTTGGAATTAATGTTGATGTTTTTGGCAACTTGTATATCTCTGATAGAAACAATAATCGAATTCGTAAGGTAAATACAAGCGGCATTATAAGTACCATTGCAGGAAATGGTACTGGTGGTTTTAGTGGAGATGGAGGGCAAGCGACTGCTGCAGAGTTAAATTCTCCTGAAGGTTTGAGTATTGATGCTTCCAATAATTTATACATTGCCGATTTTAATAATAATCGCATACGCAAAGTAACTGCAACTGCATCCGTATCTTCAGCTTGCAATAATTTAGATTTTGAAGCAGGAAATACAAGCGGTTGGACGTTAAATAGCGGTAATATTAATGGGGTTAATTTACCTTGTGATACTTGTCCATCTCATCCGGGTGGTATAGCAAAGGTGGTTAACTCTTCTACTACCTATGGGCCTTGTGTAGCAGGTATTGATACCTTAGGTGGGTTTCCGGTGGTGGCACCAAATGGGGGGAATTATTCTTTGTTATTAAATGATATTTCAATAGGAGGAAAAATTGAGGCTATAAAACAAACTTTTTTGGTTACCTCTTCTAACGCTTATTTTACATATAGATTTGCGGCAGTTTTGCAAGATGGTGCACATCCGGTTACAGATCAACCCTATTTTAACGCAGAAGTATTGGATCAGAATGGTAATGTAATATCTTGTACAAAATATGAAGTGTCGGCCAGTTCTTCCATTCCGGGATGGTTAACAAGTACAAAAGACGCTACGGTACATTACAAGCCTTGGACAGCCGTTTTCATGAATTTAACTGCCTATATTGGAACAAACGTTACGCTTAAATTTGTTGCCAGCGATTGTAATCAGGGAGCTCATTATGGGTATGCTTATGTAGATGCAAGTTGTTCTTCATCCAACCCGTTTATTATTAATTATCCTGCA
>CAIXZI010000043.1 GCA_903923915.1 uncultured Bacteroidota bacterium | reverse complement strand
TTTCTGTATGTTTATCGTAAACAGCACAATAAACCTCCATACGACGGGCATCCAGCATAGGACAATACAGCACTTCTAAATCTTTTAAATTTTGAATTTCCAACTTTAAACTTACTTCATAAGCCATACTTTGTAAAGTATCAATACTTATTAGCGGAATTTGCAGCGCATAACAAAAGCCTTTTGCTGCGCTAACACCAATGCGCAAACCCGTATAACTACCAGGGCCTTTACTTACCGCAACTGCATTAATTTGTTTGATGGATAAGTTGGCTTCTTTTAAAACGTCTTCAATAAATACATGCAAATTTTCAGCATGAGAAAAACCGTTGTTTATTTCTTTATGCGCTAAAACCTTATCATCTGCAGTAACGCATACCGAACAAACAGTTGTTGAAGTTTCTATGCAAAGAATATAGACCAATTTTATTATTATTTATTAAGTGTGGTCATGCTGAGCTTGTCGAAGCATTGGCGTGGCAGCCCATATCTTTCGACAGGCTCAAGATGACAGCCCTCTATCTGCGTGCAAAGATGGCAAAAACAGCTAAACACAGCAGTAAATTAAGTAAAATAGTAGCTAGGGCAAACATATAATCGCCACGTTTAAAAAGCTCAAAAGTTTCAAAACTAAAGGTAGAAAAGGTTGATAAGCCTCCACAAAAACCAACTAATATTAATGGACGGTGTGTTTCCATAAAACTTTCTTTCTCACCAAAATAAAGCCAAGCTAAAGCAAATACAATGCAGGCCATTACATTAGCACATAAGGTTGCCCATGCTAAACCGGTTAGTTGCCAGCGCGCAAATAACACCGAAAAGGCAAAGCGTAAAACGCTGCCAATGCCCCCTCCTATAAAAACATAAAGCCAGTTCATTTTTAATACAATTTCTGATAAGTCTGCCACCAACGGTCGGGTATCTCATCTTTGCAGGCAATTTCATAATCTTTATAAGAGCACGGAATTAACGTATGCCTTTCAAACTTTAAATTTTTATCGGGGGGGTAGGGCACTTCCATCCACCAACGATCGCTTTTATTGCTTTTGTAAAAATTTATTTCGTACTTATTTTCTTGTAAAAAAACGTGAAAACGTGTGTAATTTGGGCTATTTCTACTCGGAAAATCTTTTTTTCGGTTATAAAATCCATCCATAAAACACCAAATCATTTGCGCGGCTAAAGATGCAGTTTTACCTTGCACATCATGCGCCGGGTTAATTTCATAAATACCAACCGAGGTTAGTTTATCATTCATGCCTGCATAGCGCATCATTTGGCAGGCTTCTTCGGCATAAAAACCGTTTGGTTGTGCTTCCTCGTGCGCAGGAGCATCGCTATGTTTTAAAGAATTCATATCAAAACTAAGCATATCGGCATGCCTTATAATAGGCTCGGCTTCGGCAATATTATCGCGTATTTGTCCTAAACGGTAGGTATCAAAATACAGCTTATTCATCATATTAATGCCCGTTTGAGGCACTAAGTAGGTTTGGTAGCCAATATTGCTGTAATTAAACAGGTAATTTGGTTGTTGAAGAATAATTTTCCCTAAAAAAGTCTTGTTATTTAACTCGCTTTCAGCAGAGCCAATGTCGAAAGTGGCATCAACACTTACAATGTTTATGGTCTGTTCTAAGCGTTCGTAGCCTTTAAACTGGGCAAATGTTAAATCTTGCGATCCGCCAATAATAATGGGTACAATGTTTTGTTTCACTAAAAACTCTACTGTTTCAGAAAGAGCGTAAAAGGTATCACTTTCGGCATGTCCCGGCATAATGTTGCCTAAATCTGCCACACGAGGCGCAAAACTACCCGCAAACAGACTGTAAAGATGTTTGCGTACTTCATCGGGCGCAGCCGCAGAGCCTTTGTTAGAAACGGCTAATCTGTCTTCGCAAACCCCTATAATGACCATATCTATATTCTCCAAATCGGGGAAACTACCTGTGTTTAGAGAGAAATTGCGCGCAAAAGACTCTTCCTGATAGTTTTCAGGTAAATAATTTACGGGCGAAAAAAAATGAGCAATATCCGACATATTGGAGGTTTTTGATTAAAAGCTAAAAATAGACTAAGCTTTTTCTTGAAAAATAATGGATCGGTAAAGTAATTAACAGATGCAGTTTAACAACAAAAGGCCAAAAAAGCTAAAATCTTTAAAAATTAAGTTTTTTGTTTATTTGCCGATTAATATATCTTTGCAGCGAATTTTAAAAACTAACAAATGTCAGACATTGCAAAAAAAGTTACAACCATTATTGTAGATAAACTTGGAGTAGATGAAAAAGAAGTTACTCCAACAGCAAGTTTTACCAATGATTTAGGCGCTGATTCGCTTGATACCGTTGAGTTAATCATGGAATTTGAAAAAGAATTCAACATCGCTATTCCTGACGATCAAGCAGAGAAAATCTCTACCGTTGGCGACGCTATTTCTTATATCGAAACAAACGCAAAGTAATTTTTTACGAGATTTTTAGAGAATTATCCTAATTTTTATATTAGGATAATTCTTTTTATTTTGTGAAAGATTTATATCTCTATTTTTTATGCAACTAAAGCGCGTAGTAATAACAGGTTTGGGCGGGATTACCCCTTTGGGTAATTCGGTTACTGAATTTTGGAATAACCTTATTAAAGGTGTAAGCGGTGCTGCCGCTATTACCCGCTTTAATGCCGAAAAATTTAAAACGCGTTTTGCCTGCGAGGTAAAGGGTTTTAATTTAGATGAATACTTTGACAAAAAAGAAGCTCGTAAACTAGATGCTTATTCTCAATACGGTATTGCAGCATCTGTGCAAGCGGTTGCTGATAGTGGCATTGCAGGCGACAACGTTGATAAAAATGAAGTTGGAGTTATTTGGGGTTCTGGCATTGGAGGTTTAGATACTTTTCAGGCAGAAGCATTTGGTTTTGCCAAAGGCGACGGAACTCCTCGTTTCAACCCATTCTTTATTCCAAAAATGATTGCAGATATTTGCTCAGGGCATATATCTATGCGTTTTGGCTTTAGAGGGCCTAATTTTACTACAGTTTCGGCTTGTGCATCATCAACCAATGCTTTAATAGATTCTTTTACCTACATCCGCATGGGCAAGGCAAACGCCATTGTTACCGGTGGGTCTGAAGCAGCTATTAATGAGTGTGGTATTGGCGGTTTTAATGCTTGCCAAGCTATGAGTACACGTAATGATGATCCAGCATCAGCTTCTCGTCCTTATGATAGAGACCGCGAAGGTTTTGTTTTAGGTGAAGGCGGCGTAGCTATTGTTTTAGAAGAATTAGAACATGCTCAGGCACGTGGCGCAAAAATTTATGCCGAAATTATTGGCGGTGGAATGAGCGGCGATGCACATCATATAACAGCACCACATCCTGAGGGATTAGGCGCTAAATTGGTTATGCAACGTGCTCTAAAAGATGCCGAAATTAGTATTGAGGAAGTAGATTATATTAACACACACGGAACCAGCACTCCGCTTGGAGATATTGCCGAATTAAAAGCTGTTGAAGCTTTGTTTGGCGAACATGCTTATAAAATGAACATCAGTTCAACCAAATCTATGACGGGGCACTTATTAGGCGCCGCCGGGGCTATAGAAACCATGGCAACTGTTTTAGCCATAAAAAATGATATTGTACCTCCAACTATTAATTTTGCTAATCCAGATTCGGAGATAAACCCACGTCTTAACCTTACTTTTAATACAGCGCAGGTTCGTAAAATAAATGTGGCTATTAGCAATACATTTGGTTTTGGAGGACACAATGCAGCGGTTGTACTTAAGAAATTCGTTGCTTAATTTCTTTTGCTGAAGTATTTTCAGATAACACGTTACAAAAATTCTTCCGAAAAAAAACTGGCGCAAAGCATAAAAAACTTGTTTGGTTTTTATCCTAAAAATATTTCTTTATTTCAACAGGCACTTACGCATAGCTCAGCGGCCAAGCACAGTAAGAGCAACGAGCGTTTAGAGTTTTTAGGCGATTCTATTTTAGGAACTATTGTAGCCGAATATTTATTTGGCATTTTACCCAATAAAGATGAAGGTGTGCTTACTCAGGTACGTTCTCGCATGGTTAGCAGGGTTCAATTAAATAAATTAGCTGTAAAGCTGGGCATTGATAAAATTTTGCATACTGATATTAAAGGAAACATATCTTATGCTTTATATGGTGATGCGTTTGAAGCCTTGGTAGGAGCCATTTGTTTAGATATTGGATATGAAAAAACAAAAAAAATAGTAGTTGAAAAAATAATCAAACAGCATTTTGATATAAACACGCTGATTAATGAGGACACAGATTATAAAAGCAGATTGATCAATTTTTGTCAAAAAAATAAAATGCCTTTGCAATTTATTTTACTTTCTGAAAACATGGATGGCGTGAAAAAAATATACCATATTGGTATTGAACTAAACGGCGAAATAATTGCCGAAGCACAAAACGCATCAAAACGCGTGGCAGAACAATTAGCAGCTAATGCAGCTCTTGAAAAATTAGATATTCTATCTTAAAATTTTTCGTACAAAGGCAACCGTAAAATAACTCATTAAAAACACACCTGTAAAGCCTTCAAATGCAGCAAAAGGTTTGAGATAGCCTTCGGCAAAATAATCACCATAACCAATTGTAAAGAACGTTATGGCACTATAATATACGCAATTACCAAAACTATGTATGTGCTGCAATTCGGATGGTAAGGTAGTTGCTACTGTTCCAAAATTTGGAAAATACTCAGTAATGATGTAGTAAATAATACTAAAGGTTGTAAACGCCAAAAACATGTTAGATAAAACGCGAATAGGGTCTGTTGCGTATCTGCCTATATAATCAAAAACATATTTTTGAAAATAGTAATTAGGGTAAGCCCACAAGGCATTTTTTTTATCTTTTTCTATGGCAGCTTCTAAATTTGCCTTTGCTTCGCAGCGTTTAAACTCAAGGTACGCAGCATCTTCATCTTCGTATTGACCGTTGTTACGAAAATTCTCTTTTAATATTCTAAACTGTTCTGCTTTCTGAAAAAGTGTGGTTTCGGTTTGCTGATAAATTAAATTATACACGTTGTTACCACGCCAATCAATAAACATCCGGCCTAAAATACGCATACCTGATATGTCAAAAATCTTTATGACTACAGTTTCATCTTCAGGTTTTAAATCTAAAATATCGCGTACAATGGTGTTACTTAAACTAACTGTTCTGCAAGAATTAAAGCGCAAATCCATATAACAATTTAGTGCGCAACCTTTAAACGAAATATCGGTTATGGTAGCTTTATTAAAATTTACAGAGCCCGAACCAAAATCGGTTAAATCAAACTGGGCTTCGCCTTTGGCAAAATCTGCCTGTGCAAATGTTTTTTCACCATGCCCGAAACGAGCACTACGAAAGGAAACTTTTCCATCACCAAATTCAGCACCATCAAAAGAAACATCACCGTCATTAAAATCAACGCGCCTAAAATCTATTTTACCGCCACCAAATTCTACGTTTTTAAAATCTTTTTTTCCTTTACCGAACGAGGCTTTTTCAAAGCTTAAATCGCCATTGGCAAATTTGGCAAACTTAAAATCTACCGTTCCATCGCCAAAATAAGTATTTCTAAAATCTACATTACCATTGCTAAAATTGCAATCAACAAAAGATAAATTGCCTGTACCAAAGTTGGTATTATTAAAAGAAACCAAGCCATCACCAAACTGCACACTTTGAAAATTGGTGCTTCCACTGCCGTATTTAGCCTTTTTAAAACTCACATCGCCATCACAAAAAACAGAATTGCTAAAGTTGGTGGTTCCGTTTCCAAAAATAACCGAATCAAAAACTACTTTATCTCCTTCAAAGTTTGCATAGCTTAAATCGTTGGTAATATCGCAATCAAAAAAGCCTTTTTTAGCCGAAAAATTTTTCAATGAAATCCGTACACTATCATCGAAGCCCTTATAAACACGATAATCTGTAAGTGAAAAATTTAGAACGTAAGCATTGTTTAAATTAATATCCTCGCCTTTATCAATTTTATCAAAAATCTCCTGATTAGTAATAACCCCGTATCTAAACACCATTACTTTTTTATCGTTTTCATCAAAAAAACTGATGGTAGCCGTTTTACTAAAGCTACGCATGGGTTTATCTTCAATCTCGACTTTATATCTTAATAAATGATGTTCGTGCAGGGGCGAGTCAAGCATAATTTTTAATATTTTTGGAACTAATTATAAAGAAACGAATTTAATAATTCTTACTAACTCATGAAAATATTAATTACAGGCAGCAACGGATTATTAGGTCAAAAATTGGTTTATAAACTTCGTAACCAAACAGGTGTAAGCCTTATTGCTACGGCAAGAGGAGATAATCGCCTTTTGCAAAAAGAAGGGTATGTGTATGATGAAATGGATATTACTAATGAGAAACAAGTGCATGAAGTTTTAGCAAAACACAAGCCTGATGCAGTAATACACACGGCTGCTATGACCAATGTAGATGCCTGCGAAACAGATAAAGATGGCGCAGTAGCCATGAATACAAGTGCTGTAAAGTATATTGTTGAAGCGTTAGAAGAGCTTCAACAAAAAAATAGCGATTATAAACCACAATTGGTGCATCTTTCTACCGATTTTATTTTTGACGGAACCCATGGTCCGCTTGATGAAAATGAAAAACCAAACCCACTTAGTTTTTATGCCGAAACTAAATTAGATGCCGAAAAAATTGTACAAAGCAGTAAGTTGCATTGGGCAATTGCACGTACCGTATTGGTATATGGCATAGTTGATAATATGAGCCGAAGTAATATTGTGTTATGGGCAAAGCAAAATTTAGAGCAAGGCAAAAAAATTAATGTAGTTGATGATCAGTTTAGAACGCCAACTTTAGCCGAAGATTTAGCTGATGGTTGTATTTTATTGGCAAAGAAAAAAGCGCAGGGCATTTACAATATATCAGGTAAAGATTTTTTAAGCATTTTGCAATTGGTGCATTTGGTGGCAGATTATTACGGGTTGGATAAATCATTAATTAACCCATCTAAATCAGCAGATATTAAGCAACCAGCAAAACGTCCGCCAATTACAGGCTTTATTATAGATAAGGCAATTAAAGATTTGAGCTATAATCCTCATAGTTTTGTAGAAGGCATTAAGCTAATGGATGAACAAGTAAAAAAGCAAAGGATGTAAAATAATTTTTATATATTTACTTAACACAAAAACAACAACCAAAAAACCACACATGAAAAAAATAATTACAATAGCAGCAGCGCTTTCTTTTTTTGCAAGCGGTTACGCACAAAAACGTGTTTGCGGTACTACACAGCACGAGCAATGGCTACAACAACAAAACCCTAAAAGAGTAGAACAGCGCAAAGCATACGAGCAAGCGCTTGCTAACTTTATTAAAAGTGCATCTACCAATAAAGCCAATAAAACACAAAGCATAATTCAGATACCATTGGTAGTGCACATGGTATATAGCTCTGCTACAGATAGTGTGGCCGACGCACAAATTTTTTCTCAAATTAAAATTTTAAATGATGATTATACGCGTCAAAATGCCGATACAGCAAACACACCTGGCCCATTTAAAGCCGCTGCATCAGCACCTATGGTGCAATATTGCTGGGCGCAGCGCGACCCTAACGGAAACCCTACAACGGGTATAGAAAGAAGAAAATCAACTACTACCTCATGGTCAACCGATGATAAAGTAAAAGCTACCGCTACAGGCGGATTAGATGCTTGGGATCCTACGCGTTATTTTAATATATGGGTTTGTGCCTTACAATCTCCGCTATTAGGTTATGGCGAATTTCCTACCGGATCGGCAAGTAATACCTATGGCTTTGTAGCGGGTTACACTTGCTTTGGCGATACACTAAAAGCACAGGCTCCTTTTAATGGAGGGCGTACTGCTACGCACGAAATTGGACATTGCTTTAACTTATTGCACATTTGGGGAGATGATAATGGTGCTTGTACGGGTGATGACCAATGTGCTGATACCCCTAACCAAGCGAGTGAAAATTATAACTGCCCAACCTATCCTTTAACTGATGCTTGTACCACAACTGCACCAGGCGTAATGTTTATGAACTATATGGATTATGTTGATGATGCGTGTATGAACATGTTTACGGCCGATCAATCTTTACGTATGGTAGCTATTGTAAACAATGCACCGTATAACTCTTTAGTAAGCAGTAATGCTTGTACACCGGTTGCGCTTGTACCCGGCGATGCAGGTGTGTTAAGCATTAGCAGCCCAAGTGGAAGTTCTTGCGGAGGCACCGTAACACCAAAATTAGTTTTAAAAGATTGGGGTAACGATTCTTTAAAGAAAGCAAATATTAATTATGTAATTGATAACGGAACCGTTCAAACCTATAGCTGGACTGGTGCTTTAGCGCCTTTACAAACTGCTACCGTAACCTTAGCTGGCTTAAATCCAACTGTGGGCACACATACTTGTACCATTTACACGTCTATACCAAATGGTGCAGTAGACGGAAACCACACAAACGATACCATGCGTGTTACCTTTAGCATTTTAGGTGGCTCCGGACAAGCCTTGCCATTTACCGAAGGTTTTGAAGGAACAACCTTTCCGCCAACAGGATGGGCTATTAACAACCCTGATGGCACAGATACATGGACTAAAACCACCTCTGCTTACAAAACAGGGGCTGCCTCTATAGTAATGGATAACTATACGAATAGCCATATTGGACAAGTTGATGATATTATTTCGCCTATGCTTGATTTAACCAGCATTTCAAACCCAAGTTTAGCGTTTCAATTTGCATATAAATTATATACCAACCCCACATCAAATCCAAATTATTCAGATACATTGCAAGTGCTTATTTCTACCGATTGCGGCGCTACTTACAGCAGTATCTACAAAAAGTATAATACCAATTTAGCCACTACCACACCTACTTGGGCAAACAGTGCCTTTACGCCAACTGCATCGCAATGGAGACAAGAAGTTGTTTCACTAAGCAGTTATAGCGCTGCTACCGGAGCTTTCATTAAATTTAGAAACATCTCAGACTATGAAAACTTTTTATTTATAGATGATATCAATATCACTTCATCAACAGGTATAAATGCACAAAGCGCAGCACAAGGCATTAATATTTATCCTAACCCAAGTGCCGATGGTAAGTTTTTAGTTGATATTAAAAAAGACGAACACAGTGTACAAAAACTTAGTGTTTATGATGTATTAGGCAACAAGGTGTTTGAAATAAAAGACAATATACCTTCTGGTACCTATGATATGAACTTAAATAATCTTAGTAGCGGTACTTATTTGGTTGAAATTGTAAAGGACAATACAACTTTATTCAACAAAATAATTATTAATAAATAATTACTGCCTTCTTTAAAAATAAAATCCCCTGTAAAGAAATTTATAGGGGATTTTTTATTGGGTTATATTTTAATATAGCCGTCCGCTCCGCTGCATTTGTAATGCTGCGGAAAATATAATTGCAACGTAATGTTAAATATTATACTTTAGCTTATACCCAGTATAAGGTTAATGAAACAAGGCGAAAAACAAAATATAAAAACAAATAAGGCGTATTATTTGACTTTAACCGTTGTAAATTGGATTGATGTATTTACTAGAAAAAATCATCGCGATGCCGTTATTGAATCCTTAAAATATTATCAAAAAGAAAAAGGATTGGTAATATTTGCTTATTGTATTATGAGTAATCATTTACACATGATAGTAAACACAAACGAACCATTTTTATTGAAAG
>CAIXZI010000042.1 GCA_903923915.1 uncultured Bacteroidota bacterium | reverse complement strand
TTCTGGAAGAACCTACACAAAACAAACAACTGCATCAAACCCTTACGCTGTCCATGGTTCTTTCATGATTTTCAATAAAACCTTTTTTGAAAAAGGAGGGGTCATAAATTACCCATCTGTATTATTTGGAGAAGAAATTTTTATTGCCGAACAAGCCTTACAATTAAATTTAAAAATTTCATACGACCCTGATTTGCAAGTAGAGCACAATGAACACGCCACCACAGGGGTTTTTAAATCAAGAAAAACGGTTGCTTATTTACATCAATCATATACTTATTTGCTAAAAACTTATTTCAGTAAATAAATATTCAATTCTTCGGCTAAAGAATTTAACTCTTGTTTTTTATTAGTAGCATGCAAGCAAATTCGTAAACGCTCTGCCCCTATTTTAACCGTTGGGTTTTTTATAGCACGAATATCAAACCGTTTTTCTTTAAGCTGCTTTGAAGCATAAATAACATGTTCATTTCCTTCAATTAAAAAACAATGTATAGCGCTTGTACTATTTATTTTATTTGTAAACGTTGATGTAAATTCATTAAATAATGAAATATTTTCTTGTAATATTTTTATTTGATTAGTGCTTTGAAGCAACTGATACGAAGCCATAATCAACGCCACACTTGATGCAGGTAAAGCAGTTGTATATATAAACGGACGAGAAAAATTTATTAAATAATTATATAAATCCATACCTCCCACCACAGCTGCACCATGCGCTCCCATAGCTTTACCATAGGTATAAATGCGGGCAAAGCAATCTTGCTCAACACCTAACTCATTGCACAAACCGCTACCCTGCTCTCCGTAAACGCCAATAGCATGGGCTTCATCAACTATTAAGAAAGCACTTTGATTTTTACATAAAACAGAAATTTCTTTTAGTAAAGCACAATCTCCATCCATTGAAAAAACAGATTCTGTAACAACATATATAGTCGATGCATCTTTACTTTTGTCTACTAATTCTTGTAAATGAGAAACATCGTTATGTTTAAATTTATAAGCTGTTGCAAAACTTAAACGTATGCCATCTATTATAGATGCGTGACAAAGTTCATCATACAAAACAATATCACCGCGCTGGAGAACAGAAGAAAGTAAGCCTAAATTAGCATCATACCCAGAGTTAAATAATAAAGCTTTTTCTCCGTTATGAAAATCTGCTATTTGTTTCTCACAATCTATATGAATAAAGCTATTGCCTGTTATAAGTCTTGAGCCTGTAGAACCTTGTTGTTGGATTTGATATTCTTTAAGAATAGAATCTTTGAGCGATTTTAATTCCGCATTTTTAGAAAAACCTAAATAATCGTTGCTGCTAAAATCAATTAGATTTTTATCTAACAAAGAAAGTGCACGAAAATTATTCTCAGTTTTTCTTTTATCTAATAAGGATAAAAGTTTTTTAGGAAAGCGGTTCATCACCAATTATTAAGCCATCACTTTCTTTTCAGAAAAAGCAGCCTTTGGTGTTAAACCCAAAATGTTAAACATATCCATATCCTCATTAAATGCAGGGTTTGGCGTAGTTAATAATTTATCGCCGGCAAAAATAGAGCTTGCGCCAGCCATAAAACAAAGTGCTTGGGCTTCCATACTCATGCTTAATCTACCTGCCGATAAACGTACTGATGTATGCGGCATAACTATACGTGTGGTTGCAATCATGCGTACCATATCCCAAACAGACACTATTTCTTGTTTTTCAAGTGGCGTTCCTTCTACAGGTACTAAACCCTTAATTGGCACTGAGTCTGGTTGAGGCGTTAAATTAGTTAAGGTAAATAACATACCAATTCTATCATCAACGCTTTCTCCCATACCTATAATTCCGCCAGAACAAACTGTCATACCTGCTTTACGAACATTTTTAATGGTGTTTAATCTATCTTCGTAAGTACGTGTGGTAATTACATCGCCATAAAATTCTTCTGATGTATCAATGTTATGATTGTAAGCATAAAGTCCTGCATCGGCCAATTTTTTTGCTTGCTCTTCGGTTAACATGCCCAATGTGCAACAAACTTCCATTTCTTTAGAATTGATGGTTTTTACCATTTCTAAAACTTTATCAAAATCTTTGTTATCACGCACTTCGCGCCACGCAGCGCCTAAACACATACGAGATGCGCCTGCTGCTTTAGCTCTCGAAGAAGCTGTTTCAACTTCATCAATACTCATTAATTTATGCACTTTTATATCGGTATGGTAACGTGCTGCTTGCGGGCAATATGCGCAATCTTCGCTACAACCACCTGTTTTGATAGATAATAGCGAACTTATTTGTACCTCGCCTGCTTTATGAAATTGACGATGCACGGTAGCGGCCTCGTAAACTAATTCTAATAAAGGTTTGTTATAAACGTCTAATATTTCGGCTTTTGTCCAGTTTTTCATTGAGAATATATTGTAGCAACAAATGTAGTAATT
>CAIXZI010000041.1 GCA_903923915.1 uncultured Bacteroidota bacterium | reverse complement strand
CCTCTTAAATTTCTAAAATAAACATCTCCTGCGGCGGCTGATATATTAGAAAAAGTGGCATCTCCGCCAAATGTAGTTGTGGCAGATGCCGAGCTTTCATTTATGAATACTCTTGAATGGCCAGCCCCAGAGCCATTGTTAATAATGGTAGTAGTTCCGGTAATAGTTGTAGTACCTACACTTCCTGAAATATTAACATCATTTGCTGTGGTAGCAGAGCCGGCGTTTGTTATACTTAAATTACCTCCAATAATAACACTGCTTGATGCAGGCCCATTCTCTATATAAATGCCTGAGTTAGTTCCGGAAGATGTATTATTAATAGTTACATTGCCTGTTATATTGCACGAACCGCTATTCCCTATAATTGCATAATTATTTCCGGTGCCGGTTGCGGCATTTGTCATGATTATATTGCCCGCAATAGTAGCTGTTGAATTAGTATTATTACAAATTACGATATTAGTGTTTACTCCGCTTGCCGTGTTATTAAAAGTAAGATTACCCCCAAAGGCGTTACCAGCCGAATTGTGAGCTAAATATAATGAACCTGAACCACTATTAGTAGCTGTTACATCAGTAACAAAGTTATCTGGCGTGCCAACTGTATTAGCCAAATACATAATACCCGAGCCACTGTTGGTTAAGGTAGAAACCCCTGTAAAAGTATTTCCTCCATTAGAGGCATCATTTGTACTTCCGTTTTTAGTAAATGAACTTGTACCCGAATACGTGCAGCCATTCAAGAACATTGTAGGGGCCACAAAAGTTACATTACCTCCAAAGGCTGAAGACGGCCCTACAGTTAAATTACCCGTTCCCGTAAGTGTTAATGATTGTGCCGTACCTCCTATTTGAGTAAATCTTATTAATGAAAGAATACCTGCATTAAATCCACCGGCACCAATACTTATAGTTTTTGTATTAGCTAATGTTGAAGATGCAGTTGCATTTGCATTAAAATAAACGCCATTTGCTCCGCCACTATTAGTTACCACAATATTTCCGTTGTAAGTAGATGTTCCAGTATTTCCCATTTGTATTTGGGTAGAAGCGTGTGTGTTAGTTAAGTTAATTGTTAAATCTCCTGCGTAAGCAGCGGTGGTGGTTCCTCCGGTTGCTATCCTAAAATTACTTTGTAAAGCTCCGGAACAATTAATAGTAACATTTCCACCAAAAGATATATTAGTATTTCCTCCTTCAGCAATTAAAAACGACCAAGCATCAACACCACCTGTTTTAGCAGCATTAAAGATTACATCAGTTGCAAAGGTTGTTGTTTGCCCTGCATGACTATTTGCAACTACAAATCGGTAAGAGCCATTATCATTAAAGGTAGTTACACCGTTAAAAACATCAGCACTTCCATTTCCTAACGTTAATTGTCCAGCTCCATTATTTGTAATAGTTGTAGTACCGCTAAAAGTATTTCCCCCGGTACTATTATCATTGGTCGCTCCGTTTTTAATTGAATTTACTGTACCATTAAACGTACTTGAATTAAATATAATACTAGCACTTTGTGTGATTAAATTTCCGCCGATGGTTGTATTTCTATCAAAAGTTATACTTGCAGCAGATGCTGCACCAAAATCTAAATTCATGACTGCATTACCCAACTGAGTAAATGTGCCAAAGTATAAACCTCCTGCGCTAAAACCTGCACCGCCAACCAAAACAGTTTTACCTGCATCAAGTGTTGGAGTGCCCGTTCCATTTACCCATCCTAAATTTATAGCACCTGTTCCGGTTGAGGTAACCGTTATGTTATCATGAAACGCATCCGCCGAATTGTATCCCAACATAAAATAACCAGTGCTACTTTGTTGATTAATGGTGCAGGTTGAATTAAATGTATTTAAGTTGCCATTATTGTGATTGCTAACCCCACCGGTTTTTGTAAATGAAGCTGCGCCATTGTACGTTGCACCAGTTGGATAAATGTCTGGCGCAGTAATTGTAACGGCCCCTCCAAATGTAGTAGTTGGACCAAGATTTATAGAGGCTGACCCTGTTAAAGTTAATGTATTTGATGCGTTTCCTGCTTGCGTAAAGCGCTGAAGATAAAGATAACCGGCGCTGTAACCGGCACCTCCAATAGTAATTGATTTTCCGGCAGCCAAAGTTAAGGTGCTTCCTGCACTCCAACCAAAGGCAGTTCCAACAGAAGAGCCTATTGAAGTTAAAATAATATTTCCATTAAACTGATTACCTACTGAGGTATTTGCAAAAATAATTCGATCGGTACCATTATTGTTTACATATAAATCTCCATTATAAATATCGGGGTTAGTTACTGCAAAACCAAAAAAGGCCGAACCCGTGCTATTAATTGTAGTAGTTTGACTAAAGATGTTACCTCCGGTTCCCCACTCTCCGGTTCCTCCTGTTTTGGTAAAATTTGCAGTTCCATTAAATGTACAGCCATTTAGTAAAATACGTGGAGAAGATATGGTAACATTACCACCAATTGTTGAAGATCCGCCAATTTGAAAAAGAGTAGTGGTTCCGGTAAAAGTTAAATTCACCGCAGCATTACCATTTTGGGTTAAGCCTAAAAAATTAAGGTAGCCAGTGCTAAAACCTGCGCCGCCAACTGAAATAGTTTTTCCGGCAGCCATGGTAAAGGTAGTTCCAGCCGACCAGCCAAAAGCAATACCGGCAGCAGTACCCGTTTGTGTTACAATTAAATTTCCGTTTAACTGATTGCCAGCAGAAGCACCAACGCCCCAAAGTATTCTATCTGTACTGCTATTGTTAACGTAAACATCTCCATTATAAATATCAGACGTTCCTGATGCAAAACCAAAATATGTTCCAGCTGCATTTGATGCAGTGTAGTTTATAGTTAGCGTATTATTAAATGTGTTTCCTCCTGCAAAATTATTGGTAGAAGTTCCATCTGTTTTCGTTAAAACGGTAACACCATTATACGTACAATTTGATGTATAAATATTAGGAGAACTAACCGTTAATGCTCCATTAAAAGTTGTTGAACCATTAAAGATAACGCTTGCACTACCGGTTAGTGTAAGGTTTTGTGCAGTTGCACCTGTTTGTGTAAATCTACTTAATGTTAAAGACCCTACCGTAAATCCGCTTCCACCAACAGCAATTGTTTTTCCGGTCGCTAAAGTAGCGGTGGCTGTAACTTGTTCACAAAAAGTTATATTGGCTCCCCCTGTATTATTTATAACGATATTGCCATTAAAGGCATTAGTTCCTAAATAAGCCATACGAATATTTTGCGTGGCCGAAGTATTATTTAGCGTAAGTGTGCTATTGTAGGTGCTGCCAGTTGTAAGCTCTGGTAAAAGATAACCACTTCCGCTATTATTTAGGGTAACCGCTCCGTTGTATGTGCAGTTACCGTTTATTCTAAAATTATTTGTCCCTGAGTTTGTTATAGAAACTGCATTTCCAAAAGTTGCACCACCCGTTCCGGTTGTTTGCGCCGCACCTGTTTGATTTAATGTTACGGGTCCGTTGTAAGTGCCGCCATTTAAAGTAATGGCGCCTGTAGTGATGTTTAAATTAGCGCTTGCGTTAAAAAGTGTGTTAGTTAAAGTGGCTGTATTTCCAACACCGCCTGAAATGGCAAGTGTTCCATTAGTTACAGTGCCCGCGGTAAATACTGCGTTACCTGTTGGCGATAAAGTAAAACCATTTAAATTTAAAACCCCACTTGTAATGGTAATGTTTGTAATACCTGTACTTGCATTTAAAATACAATTATTACCACCAGTTACAATGGTTACATTATCCACCGCACCCGGAATTCCACTAGGAGTCCAGTTGGTAGGCGTATTCCAGACTGTTGATGTTGCACCATTCCAAACATAAGATGTTTGAGCTATTGTTATTTGTGTTAATACAAATAATGATATAGAAAGTAAAAATCCTTTCATGTGTAATATTTTGTTGTTTTTATGAGTCGCTAAAATAAGATAATATCCCATTTTAACAAAAAGAATTAGGTGAATGCGTATTTATTAGTGGGCCAATCCTCTATTTTTGATTTTTCCTAAAATTGTTAGCAAATTAAAAAACTGTACCTTTGACCTTCTTTAAAGCCAATTTAATTATGGATAAATTTTCATACGTGGGTACTAGCGATGTTAATGCAATTGAGGGACTTTTTCAGCAGTATTTAAAAGATCCTAATAGTGTTGATGCATCCTGGAGAGATTTCTTCAAAGGGTTTGAGTTTGCTCAAACCTCTTATAGCGAAAAAGGAGGTGCCATTCCTGAAAATGTTAGCAAAGAATTTAAGGTAATTAACCTAATAAACGGTTATCGTCAACGCGGACATCTATTTACCAAAACCAACCCTGTTAGAGACCGCAGACAATACACCCCAACCTTAGATTTAGAAAATTTTGGCTTAGCCGCTGCAGATTTAGAAACTGTTTTTCAAGCCGGAAGCGAAATTGGCATTGGCTCTGCTAAATTAAAAGATATTATTACGCACCTTGAGCAAACCTATTGCCAAAGTATTGGTGTTGAGTATTTATTTATGCGCGAGCCCAAAGTAGTTAAGTGGCTGCAAGAGCGCATGGAAAAAAGTAAAAATACGCCATCGTTTAGCAAAGCCGAAAAGAAAACCATTTTAAATAAACTTACTCAGGCTGTTGTTTTTGAAAATTATTTAGCTACAAAATTTGTTGGTCAAAAACGTTTTTCGTTAGAAGGTGGCGAAGCACTTATTCCCGCCATGAATACTTTAATGGAGCATGGTATTGAATCTGGAATACAAGATTATGTTATTGGTATGCCGCACCGCGGGCGCTTAAATGTGCTTACCAACATCATGAACAAAACATACAAAGATGTTTTTACCGAGTTTGAAGGCAGACCAAGCGAAGATAGTTTATTTGATGGCGATGTGAAATATCACATGGGCTACTCATCCGATCAGATAAGCGATACGGGCAAAAAAGTACACGTAAGTTTAACACCTAACCCATCTCACTTAGAAACCGTAAACCCGGTTGTTGAAGGAATTGCTCGCGCAAAAATTGACAATTTATATAACGGCGATAACAGTAAAGTTTGTCCTATTTTATTACACGGTGATGCGGCTATGGCCGGCCAAGGCATTGTGTATGAAGTAATACAAATGAGTCAGTTAGATGGTTACAAAACGGGTGGAACCGTTCATTTTATTGTAAACAACCAAATTGGCTTTACTACTAATTACATGGATGGGCGCTCTTCAACGTATTGTACGGATGTAGCAAAAGTTGTGCTATCTCCAGTGTTTCACGTAAACGGAGATGATATAGAAGCGGTTTGTTTTGTGGCTCAATTAGCTATGGATTTCCGTCAGACTTTTCATCGCGATGTTTTTGTAGATATTTTATGCTATCGTAAATACGGGCATAACGAAGGTGATGAGCCTCGTTTTACTCAACCGCTATTATATAAAGCTATTGCTGCCCACTCAAACCCAAAAGACATCTATGTAAAAAAATTACAAGATGAAGGAAGTGAATTGGCAGAAGAAGCAAAAGAAATTGAGAAAAATTTTAAAGCTCAACTGGACATAAATTTAGATGAAGCTAAAAAAATAGAAAAAGCTAAAGTAACTTCTTTCTTAGAAGGAAATTGGAAAGGCATTAAAATGGCTACTGCCAAAGATTTTGAGCAATCGCCCGAAACAGCTGTAAGTGATAAATTATTTTTAGACTTAGCTAAACGCACTACCGAATTACCAAAAGACAAAAAATTCTTCAATAAAATTCAAAAAGTATTTGAAGACAGAAAAGCCATGATTACCAATGATAATTACGATTGGGCCATGGGCGAATTATTGGCGTATGCATCTTTAATGAACGAAGGGCATCATGTGCGTTTTAGCGGACAAGATGTGGAACGCGGCACATTTTCTCACCGTCATGCCGTTGTAAAAGTTGAAGACAGCGAAGAAGAATATATTCCTTTAAATAAATTAGGTGCAAAAGGCGAGCTTCGTATTTATAACTCTTTGTTAAGTGAATACGGTGTACTTGGTTTTGAATATGGTTATGCATTTGCATCTCCAAACATTCTTACTATTTGGGAAGCACAATTTGGAGATTTTTTTAACGGCGCTCAAATTATTATAGACCAATACCTTGCCGCTGCCGAATACAAATGGCGCCGCATGAATGGCTTGGTTTTATTGTTACCACATGGATATGAAGGGCAAGGACCAGAGCACTCATCAGCACGTATGGAGCGTTTTTTACAAATGTGTGCCGAAAATAATTTGCAAATTATTAATGCAACAACGCCGGCACAGCAGTTTCATGCCATTCGTCGCCAGTTAAAACGTGATTTTAGAAAGCCATTAATTTGTTTTACGCCAAAAAAATTATTGCGTTATCCAACTTGTGTAAGCAAATTAAAAGATTTTACGTCAGATAAATTTCATGAAGTAATTGATGATACGGTGGATGCAAAAAATGTAACACGACTTGCATTTTGCAGCGGCAAAGTATATTACGATTTAATTGAGCGCAGAGAAAAAGAAGGTGTAAATGATATTGCTTTTGTTCGTATCGAGCAATTATATCCTTTTCCACACAAACAAATTGATGCGATTCTAAAAAAATATAATAAAGTAAAAGATTATTTGTGGATTCAGGAAGAGGCTGAAAACGCAGGCGCATGGCGACATATAGAGCATACCATGAAATCAGTAAGTTTAGTTTACGTAGGTAGAAATGAAATGGCTGCTCCGGCAACAGGCTTCTCTAAGCGGCATGCAGCTGAGAGTGAAGAGATAATGAATAAAGTATTTTCTAAAGTATTAGCAACTAAATAAATAATTTATGGCAATTGTAGAATTAAAAGTACCAAGTCCAGGAGAATCAATTACAGAAGTAACTATTGCACGTTGGTTAAAAAAAACCGGCGATGTAGTTGAAAAAGATGAAGCTCTTGCAGAGATTGATTCTGATAAAGCAACCTTAACACTTAATGCTGAAGATAGCGGAAAAATTGAAGTTCTTGCTGCAGAAGGCGATACTGTTAAGGTCGGACAAGTTGTAGTTAAGATTGATAATTCATTTAAACCTGATGTTAAGGCTAAGACCGAGAATAAGGTTGAAGGTAAGGCTGAGGGTAAAACTGAGGCTAAGAAAGAAGTTGCTGCACCTGTTTCAACAGACAAATCAACTACCTACGCAAGTGGCACACCAAGCGTTGCGGCATCAAAAATAATGAGCGAGAATGGCGTTAAATCATCTCAAATAAATGGCTCTGGTAAAGATGGTCGCATTACTAAACAAGATGTATTAGCTGCACTTTCTAATGGTTTACCAAATGTGCAAGAAGTTTTATCAAACTCCTGGAAAGGCGGTAGAGATAAAGATCGTCAGAAAATGTCGGCACTTCGTAAAACAGTGGCTAAACGGTTAGTGGCCGTTAAAAACGAAACTGCCATGCTTACCACGTTCAACGAAATTGATATGAGCGGCATCTATGCTATTCGTGCAAAATATAAAGATAAGTTTAAAGAAGTTTACGGCACAAACATTGGCTTTATGAGTTTCTTTACCAAAGCGGTGTGCGAGGCATTGTACCATTTTCCGGCAGTTAACGGAATGATTGATGGCGAAGAATTAGTGTACAATAAATATTGCGATGTTGGTATTGCGGTTAGTGCGCCAAAAGGTTTAATGGTTCCGGTTTTGCGTAATGCAGAACTAATGAGTCTGGCACAAATTGAAGCCGGCATTAAAGAATTAGCTATTAAAGCACGTGATGGTAAATTAACTATTGACGAAATGAATGGCGGAACTTTTACAATTACTAACGGCGGTGTGTTTGGTTCTATGATGAGTACACCTATTATCAATCCTCCGCAAAGTGCTATTTTAGGTATGCACAATGTAGTTGATCGCCCGATGGCAATTAACGGCAAAGTAGAAATTCGCCCAATGATGTACGTTGCTCTAAGTTATGATCACCGCATTATTGACGGACGTGAAAGCGTTGGTTTTTTAGTTAAAGTAAAAGAAATGTTAGAGAACCCAACACGTATTTTATTTGGCGGAAAAAATCCGGAAGAAGTTTTGTTGGGATTGTAATTATCTGAAATTTATTTAGCGTTTTCTGTCTTTTTCTTTTTGCGAGAAAGTATAAGATATGTAATTGCTGTAACCGCTATAAAAGCTATTAATACGTAAGGACGTAAATTTGTACTTGATGTTCCTCCTTCATTATTTATCGGGCAACCTAATGTAATTGTAGTTAAAAACATTTCAACTATACCCACAAATATTCTCCCTAAAAAACCCATTATGCCCGTGTTGCAACCCTGACAAACAATCATGCCGTAAATAAAGCCCGTAAGCGGAAGTGCAGCTCCTGCACCTATTGCAGCAGAAATGGCAAAATTATTTATAGCAGATTTCTTTTCTTTATCATCCATTGATTTGAAATTTTATTAAAGATATAATCTTACTACAAGATTATAAAATGATTTTCTGTTTTTGTTATTCAAATTATTCTTGCCAACTTTAAAAAAAATCTAACATGAAATTAATTTTTACTTCGTTTTTATTATTGCTAAGCTTTGTTTCTTTTTCGCAAAAAAAATATCCACCTCGTAAACCACATTCTATATATGATTCTACTTTAGCAAAAAAACTAAAGGCTGATGATTACGGCATGCGTAAATATGTAATCTGCTTTTTAAAAACCGGGCCAAATAAAAGTTTATCGGCAGATTCTTCTAAAAAAATTCAGTCGGCGCATTTAAATAATATAAAACATTTAGCGGCGCAAGGTAAATTAGTTGTAGCAGGGCCGTTTTTGGACGCAACCGAATTAGAAGGCATTTTTATTTTTAATGTAGCAACTGTTGAAGAGGCTCAGGCTCTTACTAATACAGACCCGGCTGTTAAAGCAGGTGTTTTAATTATGGAATTACATCCTTGGTATGGTTCGGCAGCTTTAATAGAAGTGCCGCCTATTCATGCAAAAATTCAGAAAAAGAGTTTTTAATTTTTTTCAGCAATTTAATTGCTTTCAATTTTTACAGATGTCATAGAAAGAGAGCCCATCATGGTTTTATCGTTAAAAAAACTTACGGTTTCTTTTTCTTCTTTTAAACCCATTATATATAACAAGGGTATATAATGTTCTGGCGTGGGAATGGCTAATGCAGCAGCTTTACCAAGTGAATTATAATTTATTAATTCTTTATGATTATTGGTTTCAATTAATTCTTTAAATGTTGCATTCATTTCATTTGCCCAATCATAACCTCCGTTGGGGTTTTGCCAATTTACCATACCTAAATT
>CAIXZI010000040.1 GCA_903923915.1 uncultured Bacteroidota bacterium | reverse complement strand
TGGCCTGAAATAATTTAATGCGTTTAAAACAGTCGCTCCACATTAGTTGAAGCGGCTGTTTTTATTTAATACTTTATAGAAAACCGCTTATTTGTAAAAAGCTACCGTTTAAAAAATTTCTACTGCCGTTCGTTCGTAAAACACTACCGTTTAAAAAAATGCTATTGACTTGGTGTTTTTTGCGCCGTAACTTTAAGTAAAAGAAAGGAGTTAATACATGCAACAAATACAAACACAACTAAATGTTTAAGCAAGCCCGGGTGGCTTGTAAAAACAAGGTTTCGCTAAGGTTCGCTTCACTAAAGCAAAACAGAACCTAAAAGAAAAATAAGTTTAATTTAAAAAAATAGAAATCATGAGTTTAACAAGTGTAATTATAAAACACATCATAGCCATACTTGCGATGCCCCATAAAATAGGCGACAAAATAATACGGGCGCAAAGCATACTGGCTAAATTAACTAACAATGCAACTTTTCCGGTGGCCGGCTGGCCGGCTAACGTAGTAACGCTAGCCCAGTTTGGCATTGATGTTACCGCCCTGGTAAATGCAGAAACCGCCGTAAAGAACAGAACAGGCACATCAGCAGCCCGCAATGCGGCTTTAGCTACTGTTATGACAGATTTGCGCAGCCTCTTGTATATGGTGCAACTAAAAGCCGATGCTAATTTATCCAATGCAGCCAGTATTATTACCTCGGCAGGTTTTGCGGTAAAAACAGCTGCTATTAAACAAAAACAAAAAAACGATGCGAAGAATACCGAGGTGTTAGGTAAGGTGTTGCTAACTGCCGAAGGAAGCGGACATCACGAATGGCAGATGAGCAAAGATAAAGTTGCCATAACCAGCTTATCTCCTACCAGTGTGGCGCATACTTTTGTAAGCGGTTTGCATACAGGCGATGTTTGGTATTTTAGAAACCACAAAGTAAATACACCTAAAATTACCTATAACTGGAGCTCCTGGATAGAGCTTACCGTTGGCAGCGGCGGTAAAAATACAGGCAAAGGCGGTGGAAATGGTTTAAATACAGGCAGCGTAGCAGCCTCCAGTAATGAGTAATTTTTTTTACTGAACTTTTCCTTTATTTTTATAGTCCTGCAGGTATAGCCTGCGGGGATTTTTTATGCAGTTGTGTTTTTAAACTTTGTTTGCATTGTTTTAATGTATGCTCACAATTTTTTAAAGAATGTACGCGTAAATCTATTTTTACAGAAGACTGTTTCAATCGGTGCTCACATCATTTTAATGTTGTTTACATCTTTTTAATGATGCGTTGATAAAACTATTTTTACCATCGAAATTTCTATACAACCTACGCATCATTTTAGGTTATCAAACAATCGTTTTAAACGATGTAAACGTAAATCTATTTTTACAGACGACTGTTTCAATCGTTGCTCGCACCATTTAAATTTTGTTTAGATAATATAAAAATATGCCAGCGTAAATTTTTTTGGTACAGACAATCGCTTTAGTTTATCGTCTTAACAAACTAAACCGCACAAGCAAAATTTAATTTTTACAGACCATCGTTTCTGTTTTTAGTTAGTTAATTCTGAACGATGAGAGCGTAAAACCATTTTTAAAGAAGACTGCTTGCATCGTTGCACACACCATTTAAATGTTGATTAGATAATGCTAAAAGATGAGAGGGTAAAACTAATTTTACCAACAATTGTTTCTATTTTCGGTTTGATTGTTTGAAACAATGCGAATGACAAAAAAGGTTGTAAATACTACCAAGCCATTTTAAGGTGTACTGCTAATGTTTACCTGTTTACTGCTAACTGCATTGACCGTATTTTTGTTAAAATCGACCGTTTAAAAAGTTATTTGCACAAAGTAGCCTTTGCCTGAAACCTTTTGCGCTATGTTACGTTTAAAAGTAATAAGTGGTTTAAAATACGGATGTACTTAGTAATTAAAAAATAGAAATGATGGAATGTTCTGAAATAAAATTATACGAGTTGATAAAACAACGCCTAGGCGAAAAAGAAGCCACCGCCTTTG
>CAIXZI010000039.1 GCA_903923915.1 uncultured Bacteroidota bacterium | reverse complement strand
TTCTTTTTTACGATCGGTTATTTTTAAAAATCTTCCGTCTTCAATAATACCTATATCGCCTGTATGAAACCAACCATCGGCATCAATGGCTTCTTTGGTTAAATCAGGATGATTATAATAACCCATCATTACATTAGGGCCCTTTACGCAAATCTCTCCATCTTCGGCAATCTTAACTTTTACGTTGCTGATTATTGGACCAACAGTTCCTATTTTAATATCCTCATCGTGATACGTATTTACAGATACCACAGGCGATGTTTCGGTTAAACCATAACCTTCTAACACTTTAATTTTAGCCGCATGAAACACTTTTGCCAAACGAGGCTGCAAAGCAGAACCACCCGACGCAATAGCTACAATGTTACCACCCAGTGCTTCGCGCCATTTATTAAAAATAAGTTTGTTAGCCAGACTTAATTGAAACTCATACCACCAACCATTCGCTCTATGCTGTTCGTAACGCAAACCTAAATTTAACGCCCAAAAGAAAAGAGCTTTTTTAATACCTGTTAAGTTAGAACCTGTTGACACAATTTTTTCATAAACCTTTTCTAACAAACGAGGTACGGTAACAAATATTTGCGGTTTTACTTCTTTTAAGTTAGCCGCAATGGTATCCATGTTTTCGGCATAATAAATAGACATACCCTGACTTAAATATAAGTAAGAAAGCATGCGTTCATAAACGTGATTAAGCGGTAAAAAACTTAGTGCGCGCCACTCTTTTTGAAACGGACACAGGTTTTGTGTGCCAATAATATTACTTATAAAATTAAGGTGCGAAAGCATTACTCCCTTAGGGTTTCCGGTAGTGCCCGAGGTATAAATAAGAGTAGCTAAATCGGTATTTTTAATGGTAGCTTTTATTTCTTCTAACTTTTTTTCTTGCGGATTTTTTTTACCAATACTCATTAAATCTTGCAGGTTTCTTACCCCTTCAACTCTTGAAAAAGAAAATATTTCCTTCACGGTAGAGCCTTCAGAACATAGCTTAACCTTATTATACAAACCATCATTAGAAACAAAAAAATATTTTATTTCGGCATCCTTTATAACAAATTTTAAATCGTTATCACTCATGGTTGGATACAAAGGCGTATTAATAGCGCCGGTTTGCAAGCAAGCATGGTCCACAAAATTCCACTCAGGACGGTTGTTGGATATCAAACCTATTTTATCTCCTTTTTGAATACCCAAATCAATAAAGGCGTAACTCAAATGGTTTACGTTATCAATGTATTCTTGCGTGCTGTATTTGCGCCATGCGCCGTTTTCTTTGGCGGCAAGCATATCGTCTTTAGGAGGCATTTGCTTTAAATTAGCAAGCAAATCAAATAATCTTAAATCTTCTTTCATATGGTAAATATATTATGCGTGCATAAAAATAATATATATTTGTAATACTCAAAGCTAATGAAAATGATTTTAGGAAAAAATATTACAGATTTATTAAAAATAGACTTCCCAATTATTATGGCTCCCATGTTTTTGGTAAGCAATGAAGCCATGCTAAAAGCCGGTATGCAAGCAGGCGTTATGGCCACCTTCCCTACCCTAAATTACCGTAAAGAAGGCGAGTTAGATAACATATTAAAGGCATTAGCTGCCTATAAAACCTCAGCCATTACCGGAAATTACGGTGTAAACTTAATTGTACAAAAAGCAAACCCTCTATATATAAAGCATTTAAAAATTTGTGCGGATAATAAAGTGCCTTTTTATATTACTTCGTTGGGTAGCCCGAAAGAAGTGATAGAAGCCGCACACAGTTATGGAGCTAAAGTTTTTTGCGATGTTACCAATATTGAGCACGCCAAAAAATGTTATGATTTAAATTGTGATGGTTTTATTGCTGTTGGCCAAGGTGCAGGCGGACATGCAGGGCCAAACCCATTACAAGTTTTAGTACCGGCTTTAAAAGCAACGTTTCCTGATAAGCCTATTATTGCCGCAGGCGGAATTACCAGTGGTGCAGGTTTATTATCGGTGCAAATTTTAGGTGCAGAAGCAGTATCAATAGGTACACGATTTATTGCCAGCAAAGAAGCCGGGGTAAATCAACAATATAAAGATGCTATTGTAAATGCACACATGGATGATATTGTAATGACAACCAAACTATCTGGTACACCCTGCACTATTATTGATACACCCGCTGCAAAAAAAATGGGTTATACTCAAAATTGGTTTGAACGTGCCATGAGTAACAATCCTCAAACCAAGAAATGGTTTAAAATGTTTGTACAACTGCGCGGGATGAAAAAATTAGAGCAATCGGTTCTCCCCAATAATTATCAAACACTTTGGTGTGCAGGAAAATCGGTTGAGTTGATTGACAGCATACTTTCTTGCCAAGAGATTATAGCGGATATAAAAAGAGAATACGCTCAAAAGCTGGAAGAGATTAAATCTTTATAAATTTAAAACGCTCGATTATAAAAAAGCCCTGCACAGCGGGGCTTTTTTGTTTTTTATAAAACCGCTTATTTGAAAAACACGACCGTTTAATTGTTAAAAGCGACCGTTTAAAAAGTTGTTTTGAAATAATGCCCTTATGCTGAAACCTTTTGCACTACGCTGCGTTTAAGAGGTATAAGCGTTCTTTAACATAGCATAAATCAAGTAGAATATATACCTATAAAATATTCGCGGAGACACATCAAATGAGCGCGGAAGCATCTCTCATAAGCGCGGAGACATCTCGGAGTAGTTCGAAGGCATCTCGGATAAGCGCGGAAGCATCTCAGACAAGTGCGGAGACACCTCGGACAAGCGCGGAAGTACCTCGGAGTAATTCGGAAGCGTCTCAGAGTAATGCGGAGACATCTCGGATAAGCGCGGAAGTACCTCGGAGTAATTCGGAAGCGTCTCAGAGTAACGCGGAGACATCTCGGATAAGCGCGGAAGCATCTCAAAGCGATTCGGAGGTATCTCAGGCAAATAAGAAATAGAAACAAGAAAGAAATATTATAAACCATTAAAAAACAATAAAAATGAAACAGGAACAAAACAACAATTTAAGCATGATGCAAAGCACTATGCTTATACTAACCAACTTTAGCAGTGCGTGGAGTGCGAACGCTGCTATAACTGCTGCGGTAACACAGTACCAGGCGCATTTAGCTGCCATAATGAATGCCGACCAATTACAGAAGACAAGTACCATTGGTGTTACGCAAACAAAAGAAGCAGCGAAAGAAAGTTTAATTGCCAATACGATAAGTATTGCCAGTGCAGGAACTGCCTATGCCGCTGCTACAAACAATTTAGCTTTGAAAGCAAGTTGTAAAATTGTGGCAAGTGATTTGGAAAAGGCAAAGGAGAATGACCTAACCGGAATTTGCCAGAATGTGCATGATGCTGTAAACCCATTTATAGCCAGCATGGCAAGTTATGGTGCTACCGCAGCAAGCCTTACTGCTATGCAAACCAGCATTACTAATTTTAGCGGCATGGTTGGAAAACCAAGAGCGGTGCAAACTATAAGCATTGATGCTACCATTGATATTGACCAGCATTTGCGTGCGGCTAAAACTTTATTGGATGAACAGTTGGATACTTTACTTATGCAATTCCAAAGTAGTAGCCCGCATTTTCATAACCAATACAGGGCGGCAAGAATTGTGGTTGATTACGGGCATAGAAAAACAGTTATACTAAAAGGTTTTATTTATGATATACATAACCATGTTTTAAAAGGAGCTTTGATTACTATGACAGGGGCGGCTACACATAAAAAATTTAGTAAGATTGATGGCAGCTATAAGTTTAGTCGTTTGCATACAGGTACTTATACTTTTACCGTTAGTATTAACGGTTTTGTAACGCAAACTAAAACGGTAACTGTTAACCAAAACGGGACTATACAAACTGATT
>CAIXZI010000038.1 GCA_903923915.1 uncultured Bacteroidota bacterium | reverse complement strand
CGATTACAGCAAAGGATTTTTGTTTCAATCCCTAACGCAAACTACATAAACCCAAGTTCTAACTGAGCAACCTCGCTCATCATGTTTTTATCCCAGGTAGGTTCAAATGTTAGGTCTAATTTTACAGATTTAATGCCGGATAATTCTTTTAATTTACCTTCTACTTCAGCCGGCAAACTTTCTGCAGCAGGGCAGTTAGGCGATGTAAGTGTCATCACAATTCCTAAATCACTATCGTCTGACAAGTTTATTTCATAAATAAGCCCAAGCTCCCAAACATCAACTGGTATTTCCGGATCGAAACATGTTTTTATTTCATCAATTATGCGTTGAGCTAGTTCTGTATTTGTTGCTTTTATAATAGCGGCCATGTTGTAATATTTTAATTTCTTGTGACTATAGAATTACGACTTTTGACTTAATGCTAAAGCATCTAATTTCATTTGTTTTATCATACTAATCAATCCATTTGCCCTTGTTGGAGATAAATGTTCTTTCAAGCCAATCGTATCTATAAAACTTACATTTGCATTTAATATATCTTCGGGTTTTTGATTAGAGAAAACACGCACTAATAAGGCAACCATTCCTTTTGTAATAATGGCATCGCTATCACCGGTGTAAACTATACTGTCATTTATTAATTCCGATCGCAACCACACTTTGCTTTGGCAACCTTTAATAATATATTCTTCTGTTTTGTACATTGGATTTATCAACGGCAAAGATTTTCCTAACTCAATAAGATGTTCGTATTTCAACTCCCAATCGTCGGCAAACAATTCAAACTCTTCAATTATTTCTTGTTCTATTTCTGCTATACTCATGATAACATTTTAATTGCTTTTTCTAATGCCGAAATAAAAATATCAATCTCTGCTTTTGTATTGTAAAATGAAAATGATGCGCGAATTGTTCCGGGAATATTAAAGTGCTGCATAAGCGGCTGCGTGCAATGATGACCTGTGCGAACTGCTACGCCTTGTTTGTCGAGAATTGTTCCAATATCAAACGGATGAATATTGTTTACATTAAAAGATATTACTGCTGCTTTATGTTTTACGTCTCCGTAAATTTTCACGCCTGCTAATTGCTTTAATTTTTCAGTCGCGTATTGCATCAACTCATCTTCATAAGTTGAAATAGTCTCTAAACCAATTTCATTTATATAATTCAACGCTGTTGCTAAACCAATGGCGCCTTCCATATTGGGTGTGCCTGCTTCAAACTTTAACGGGCCATCAGCATAAACTGTTTTATCGAAGGTTACTGTTTTAATAGTTCCACCACCAACTTGATAAGGCTCAAATTTTTCTACCCATTTTGCTTTGGCATATAAAACACCAATGCCTGTTGGGGCATATATTTTATGTCCGCTGAAACAATAAAAATCACAACCAAGGTCTTGCACATCAACTGCCATATGCGGCACAGCTTGTGCGCCATCTAAAAACACAGGGATATTTTTTTGTTTTGCGAGAGAAATAATTTCTTTTACATCATTAATTACACCCAATGTATTTGAAACATGCGTAACCGCAATTAATTTTGTTTTATCTGAAAGCAGTTTTTTGTATTCTTCTAAAATTAATTCTCCGTTCTCGTTCACCGGAATTACTTTTAAAACAGCGCCTTTTTCTTCGCACAAAACTTGCCAAGGCAAAATGTTAGAATGATGTTCCATTTCTGAAACAACAATTTCATCACCTTTTTCAATAAATAATTTTCCGAAGCAATGTGCCACCAGGTTTACACTTTCGGTTGTGCCGCGTGTAAAAATAATTTCATTTACAGCTGCTGCGTTAATGTGCTTTTGTGCGGTCTCTCTGGCAAATTCGTAATGTATGGTAGCTCTTTGGCTAAGTGTGTGCACACCACGGTGAATATTACTATTTTCTTCGTAGTAATATTTTGCAATGGCATCAATTACTTGTTTTGGTTTTTGTGAGGTAGCTCCGTTGTCAAAGTAAACAAGCGGTTTGTTGTTTACCTGCATTTTTAAAATCGGGAAATCTGCTCTTACCTTTTCAACGTCAAGAGCGGTATGTTGAAGTGTATTTTGCATAAAAGAAAAAATTAATCTTGTAAAGATTGTTCAAATAACTCAACTACTTTTTCTTTTATAGTTTCATTTTTTAGTTGATCTATAACTTCGTGTGCAAAGGCCTGTAATAAAAGTTTGCGAGCTGTTTCATCACCAATACCTCTTGCTTTTAAATAGAATAAAGCATTTTCATCTACTTTGCCAGTTGATGTACCATGACTACATTTTACATCATTAGCGTAAATCTCTAATTCGGGTTTTGCATTAACAGTTGCATCATCGCTCAATAAAATATTTTTACTACTTTGGTATGCGTTTGTTTTTTGCGCGTCTTTTTCAACAAAAATCTGACCGTTAAAAACAGCTGTAGATTTTCCACCAACAATGCCTTTATACAATTCGTTGCTTTGGCAATTTGGTTTTAAGTGATCTACCAAGGTGTGATTATCAACCAATTGATTTCCTTTAGTGACAAACAAACCAAACAAATGTGCTTCGGCAAATTCTGCGGCAATAGCTGTGTTTAAATTATTGCGAACCAAAGCGCCGCTAACTGTAAAACAAGAATTTGTATAGGTACTGTGTTTGTGCTGATGCGTTTTTGTTGTATTAACTGTATAGCTCGCCGTACCTGCGTTTTGAATAACGGTATGATTGAAGTGTGCGTTTTCTGCAACAAAAATTTCAGTCAGATTATTGGTAAAATACTTTTGATTTGATGCGTGAAAAAATTCGGTTACTTGCGCTTCTGCATTTTTGTCAATCACAAATAAATTTCTCACATTAAAAAATGAATTCCCTTCTGATGAATTTATATGATGTATAACAAT
>CAIXZI010000037.1 GCA_903923915.1 uncultured Bacteroidota bacterium | reverse complement strand
TTTATAATTATTATAAAAAATACCTCCATGCTTTGCATAGTTTAAGGTGCTATCAAAATTGCCGTTAAGTGCTGTGTTATTAGCTACTCCGTAAGATCCTTTGGTATCTAAACCGCTGCAATGCCCACTTAAATAACGCAAGCCTAAAGAAAAACCAATTAAGGCATCTGCTTTTTTATTTAATATTTTTTCAATGGTAAAACCACCTGCAATATTTGCACGTGCTGTTACGTCGCAGGTTTCCCACATAGCACCCGCATTTAAGCCAATACGCCATTTACCCGCTTGGTCGGTATAGGTAGTTTGACTATAAATTTTCACCGAAAAAAGTATAAAAGTTGCAAGTATTAATTTTTTCATATTTATTTATTTTTTAATCAACCTGTTTTAAAGCACGAAACATATATCATGCCAATTTACTATTTTTTTGATTTTAAAGGATAATGGCTTTTCAACATAGCGGTTATGTTGGTGGTAATTTAAGATATGAAAACGCTATTTTAATGGTTTAAAACCATGAGAACATTTGCCGTTTTTTTGAATTCCCTGGCACTTACCGTATAATGTAAGTGAGTGACGGTCTATTTCAAATTTTAAAATTTCTCCGGCCATTTGTTGTATTTGTTGCAGGCGTGGGTCGCAAAACTCAAAAACATGTTCGCAATCCTGGCAAATAAGATGGTCGTGCTGGCGATACATGTACGCCTTTTCGTACATAGCCTGATTTTTACCAAACTGATGCTTAATAATTAAATTACATTCTAATAAAACTTCAACGGTATTGTATAAAGTAGCCCGACTAACCCGGTACTTTTTATTTTTCATGTGCACATAAAGCGTTTCAATATCAAAATGCCCTGTAATGCTGTAAACTTCGTCTAATATGGCAAAGCGTTCAGAAGTTTTGCGCAGTTGCTTAACCTCTAAATGATCGGTAAGAATTTTTTTTACTTTTTCTTTTATATCGTTTGTAATCATATTAATGAAATGCTTTTCAAAAGTATATATTACAATTGAAATAAAATAGAAAGATGAATTTTAAAGTTTTAGTTAATTTGCGTTAGGGATTGTAGCGGAAAACCCACAGGCGTAATTGCCGAGGATTTGAAGCGTAAAGCCTGACGGTGGTAACCCACCGGAACGCCCAAAAATAATTAATACAACAAATTATGATACGGATATCGCTTTACATGTAATTTTTTAACTTCATCATAAACCAAGGCGCGTAGCTCATCAATATTATTTTTTTCGGTAGCAGAAATAAATACGGTTAAGTTACCTTTATTCATCCAGGTTTGTTTAAGCTGTTCAAGGCTTACGTTATCCTTCGTTTCAGGCGTTAAATCATCTTCTTCTTTTTGCGTAAAACGATAAGCATCGGTTTTATTAAAAACGGTAATAACCAATTTATCGCCTGCACCAATTTCGGTAAGCGTGTTGGTAACGCTATCCATTTGATCTACAAATGCCGGGTGCGAAATATCTACCACGTGCAACAAAACATCGGCTTCGCGTACTTCATCTAATGTTGATTTAAAAGATTCAACCAGCTGTGTAGGCAATTTACGAATGAAACCAACGGTATCGCTCAATAAAAAAAACAGGTTATCTATAACCACTTTTCTTACAGTGGTATCAAGGGTTGCAAACAATTTGTTTTCGGCAAACACAGTGCTTTTACTAAGCAAATTCATTAGGGTAGATTTACCTACGTTGGTGTAACCCACCAAAGCTACCCGTATCATTTCACCACGGTTTTTGCGCTGTGTGGCCATTTGCTGATCTATATCTAAAAGCTCTTTTTTTAGCACAGAAATACGGTCGCGCACGTTACGTCTATCGGTTTCAATTTCTTTTTCGCCCGATCCGCCACGTGTTCCGGTACCACCTCGCTGACGCTCTAAGTGAGTCCACATGCCGGTTAAGCGAGGTAATAAGTATTGATATTGAGCTAATTTTACTTGTGTGCTGGCATGTGCTGTGCGCGCACGGGCTGCAAATATTTCTAAAATTAAATACGTTCTGTCTAAAATTTTACGTTCAAGTTCTTTTTCTAAATTTCGTTGTTGAGATGGGCTTAATTCATCATCAAAAACAACTACATCAATATCATTTGCTTTGATGTATTCTTTTATTTCGTTTAGTTTGCCTTTACCCACAAAGGTAGATTTATCGGGTTTTACAAGGCGTTGCAGGAATTGTTTATCGGGAATTAAGCCATCAGTTTCAACCAAAAAAGCAAGTTCATCCAAATATTCTTGTGCTTTTTCAACATCTTGATGACTGGTAATTAAACCAACCAATATGGCTTTACGTTGTTTAGGCGCGGTACTTTCGGCGTGTTTGCTCATAATTTCATTTTAAATACCGCCGCAGATTTCGCGGATTACACAAATTATTTTTATTTTCTTAATACAAATTTTTTATCTGCGTTAATCGGTGTAATCAGTGGCAAAAATTACTTACCCTTAATATTTGTGTTAACATACGCAGCAATGGCTTGAGCTTGTTCTTGCGTTAAACCATTAACTTTTGGCATGGTGTTTCTACCATTCAATATAATACTTGCTATGCTATCGTTACCTAATTGGGTTGTAGATAAATCAAATGCGCCTGCCATATTTAATTTACCGTTATCGCCATGACATGATTTACAATTTGCGCTATAAAGTTCTTGAGCGTTAATGCTTCCATCAGCATTTACAGCGTTTTCAGTAACAACGGCTTTTTTATTTTTCATCATTTCGCCTATGCCAAATGCGCCCAATATTAATACAAAAGCTAAAGTAGCCAAGCCTTTATTAGCCTTTTTAAAACCAACAACAGCCAATGGAATGGATAAAAATACAATGGTAATTTTAATAATTAATAAGGGTTTAATTTCGGGTAATTGAAACATTAAATAAACACCGGTGGCTAAGAATAAAAAGCTTACAAGCATTTCTAAAATCTTTACTTTTTTTGTAAACGATTGTAATTCTTCGTTTTTATTAGCTAAAAGCAAGGCGGTTTTAATTAAATAAATTAAAAAGAAGATGGTTACTACCGCAAAATGGGTTTTTTTAATGATTTCGAAGGTTGTCATACAGGTTAAATTTTTTTCAAATGTAAAGAATATCTTTAGACGAAATTGTGTATTTTTGTATTGTTATGTTTAATGGCAGGTTTTATTTTGGATGGATTTTATCAGCTGTGTTTATGTACATGGCATTCTATCTTTTTCAT
>CAIXZI010000036.1 GCA_903923915.1 uncultured Bacteroidota bacterium | reverse complement strand
TTTTTACCGTCAAAATCAAAATGCGGGCAAAAACTATCGCATGCCTGGTACATTAATTCGAGCGGTCCTTCTTGGCTTGTTTGTGTTGGTATCCGACTTTTAAAAGGGCATTGGCTTTGCACGCCGTTTTTAAAAAGCATTTGCGCGTTTCCGTAATTTACAATTGTGTTTTTCATGGTTTTTTGTTTTGGTTTTTATGTTGTGGGGGTTGGTTTACTCTTTTTGGCTGCTTAACATTTCGTTAAGTTTATTTTGTGCGCTTTGTTTTTCTTTTGCGTCCTGTTTTTGTATCTCTTTGGCGGCATCTAATATTTTTATATTTGCGCTGCTTAGACTGTATTTGCCATTAAAAAATTGACTTACATACTGTAAACTAACATTGCATTTATCGGCTATTTTGGTAAGGCTGCCATGTGGTAAACTTTTGCCGACTTGTTTTAAAATTTCTGTTGTTTCCAAAGTTTTTAAAATTTATTTGGTTTATATTTAGTTTATGTTTAATTTAATACCGCAATGTTAGGAAATTTCCTGAATGTGTTTAGGATATAACCGAATGTTTTTTCAACAATTGAGTGTTAATGGATACAATAATTTTTAAAATAAACAAACTTTTAGAGCAAAAAAAGATAACAAAAACAGCCTTTGCCAAGCAAGTAGGCATACATTTAGACACTGTTTATAACTTAACAGATGAGGGCGTAAAATTTTCTACTTTAATAAAAATATGTGAAGTTTTAAACGTGCCAATTAGCCATTTTATTGAAAATGATACGGAAAAAACCGAAATAGTAAACAAGCCAATAGAAATTTATAATCTAACAGACTACCGTAAAAAGTACTTTGAAACCTTAGAAAAGCTTAATAAATCAAACGAAAAAATACTTAAAATGATAAAAAAAATTGATACAAAAATTGATACAAAAACGGCCGAATGTGGCAAAAAACAAGGTACTAACTAAAAATAAAACCCGCGTAAACATTGAGCAAAACAAATTTTAATTAATCACTCTCCCGCTACTACGAAAGCCTCAGTATTTACTGGGGCTTTTTTATTTTCACTTACTTCGTTGATTGATAATGAGTAGCCTACCAGCGTAGTATAATCAAGATTTAAACTTGGTATGCCGCATTTTTTTGTCTTAAATATTGCTGTTTTAGGTCAATCCAAAAGAATACCGAATTATAATCTTCAGTTCTAACTAGCCCAAAAATTTTACAATCATCATACAACTCATCTATCTAATTCAACAACCCATCTAGTTTTTAGTTTTATACGTTTTTTTATACCTGTACACTTGCATTGTTAAATATAAAACAATGAAAAAAAAATTATTAGTCATTTTACTTGCTTTTTCGGTTAGTCTAAAAACCGTTCAAGCTCAAAATCAAACGCAAACTATACGTGGTATAGTAAATGATAAACAGTCGCAATCGGTTATACCCGGTGTAAATGTAATTGTTTTGGGTACAAATCCAATTAAAGGAACACTTACAGATGCAGAAGGACATTTTAAAATTGAAAACGTTACTCCAGGGCGTTATGATTTAAAAATTTCCTATATAGGTTATAAAGAACAGGTTTTGCCAAACGTAGATGTAACAACCGGTAAAGAAATTGTGCTTGATATTGGCTTAGAAGAAAATGTAAGTTCGTTAAACGAGGTTGTAGTTTCTGGTACTAAAAAAAATGAAACCAATAATGAAATGACCACCAATAGCGCCCGTTCTTTTTCTATGGAAGAAGTAAATAGGTATGCAGGCGGGCGCTCGGATGTTTCTCGTTTAGCAGCAAACTTTGCAGGTGTTAGTTCTCCTAACGATTCGCGTAATGATATTGTTATTAGAGGTAACTCGCCAACAGGTGTGCTCTGGAGAATTGATGGCTTAAATGTTCCTAATCCAAATCACTTTTCAACTATTGGTACAACCGGCGGACCTGTTAGCGCCATTAATACCAATGTAATTAAAAATTCAGATTTTTTTACCTCTGCTTTTCCAGCAGAGTATGGTAATGCTAATGCCGGAGTTTTTGATTTAGGATTTAGAACAGGCAATGCCGAAAAACGAGAACACACTTTTCAAATTGGAGCTTTAACAGGTTTAGAGGCTATGACAGAAGGGCCTATCAATAAAGAAAAGGGCTCATCATACTTATTTGCCTATAGGTATTCTTTTACTGGTGTGGCACAAGCCATTGGTATTCCTATTGGTACGGCTGCAACACCTTTTTATCAAGATTTATCATTTAAAATTAATGGTGGTGTAACTAAAATTGGCCGCTTTACCTTGTTTGGCTTAGGAGCAAAAAGTCATATAAATTTTTTACATAATAAAATAGATGCCGCTGATTTATTTGCCGACCCAACTAAAGATAGTTATTTTACCAGTGATATTGGAGTTGTTGGCTTGAAGCATTTTATTAAAGTAAATGATAAATCTTATTTTAGTACGGTGTTAGGAGCTACTTATAATGGATCTAATTATTTAGAAGATAAAGTATCAAAAACAATGCCTGTTAACACTACTCGCGATGTTGAAAATAAAACAAGCCAGTTACACTATTCGTTAAATACATCTTATAATTCGAAAGTAAATTCACACTTGTTTATTAAAATTGGTGCTATTGGAGAAATTATAAATCTTAATTTAAATGCACGTTCGTTGGATACCAATAACATTTGGAACCAATATTGGGATTATACCAATTATACAAGTTTAATTCAAGGTTATGTGCAAGCAAAATATAAATTTACAGATAAGTTTACTTTAAACGCAGGGGTTCATAGTCAATTATTGGTTTTAAATAATTCGCATACAATAGAGCCACGAGTAGGTTTAAAATATCAGATAGGCAATAAAAGCACTATTAGTGTCAATAACCTGACCAATTAATAATTCATCTCCTATTGTTATAATGGTAGCCTGTGTCC
>CAIXZI010000035.1 GCA_903923915.1 uncultured Bacteroidota bacterium | reverse complement strand
TGTAATTCACGCCAGTACACAAGCTAATAATAGAGATCCGCAGCATGTAAAATTTCTAAAAGATGCGGGCATGAAACGTGTTGTTTTAGCGAGAGAATTAAATTTAGATCAAATTAAAGATATAAGTAAAGCAACTGATGTTGAATTAGAATTTTTCGTTTCAGGGGCTCTTTGCGTTTCGTTTAGTGGTAATTGTTATATGAGTGTTGCAAATGGCGAGCGTAGCGCAAACAGGGGTTCGTGCGCTCAAAACTGCAGATTACCCTATAATTTAGTTGATGGCACCGGCAAAACGCTAATAGCTAACAGTCATTTACTATCTATTAAAGATTTAGATTTAAGTGATCAATTACCTAATTTAATTGAAGCAGGAATTACCTCTTTTAAAATTGAAGGCCGATTAAAAGATATGGTGTATGTAAAAAACAACACGTCTTTTTTACGAAAAAAATTAGATGCCTTTTTAGAAAATAATGACAGTTATCAAAAAGCTTCTTCTGGTCGTACGTTCTATAATTTCGAGGCAGAAATGGACAAGAGCTTTAACCGCGGCTATACCGATTATTTTGTAAATAAGCGCACCGAAAAAATTGGCTCTTGGGAAACTCCAAAATCACAAGGTCAATTAATTGGTAAACTTTTAGAAGTAAAAGCAAATGGTTATGTGATAGAAAATAGCGAGTTACTAAATAATGGTGATGGCTTATATTTTATTAATGAAAATGGCGAACCAGATGGGGCACAGGTTAATATCATCATCAATAACATTGTTGTGCCTAATAGCTTTAAACCGCTTAAACCTGGCACTGTTATTTATAGAAATTCTGACGCTAACTTTATTAAATTAGTTGAAAGAGAAGATAGTGCCGTTCGTAAAATTGGGATTACATTAAAATTTACCGAAACTAAAACAGGTTTTAAATTAACGGCTACTGATGAAGATGGACATGAAAGTCAATCAACATTCGATTCGGCAAAAGAGTTAGCTAAAAATGAAGAATCTACAACACCAAACATTAAAAAAAATCTTTCAAAAACAGGCAATACTCCTTTTATTGTTGATGATATAGAGGTTGAATTTTCTAACAATTGGTTTTTGCCAATCTCTAAAATAAACGAAATTAGAAGAGTTGTTTTAGATCAATTAATTGATGTTAGGTTAAATGGATATGTTCGTCATGAAGTACAAATAACAAAAACAAATCACCTATATCCTGTTTCAAAATTAGATTTCACGTATAATGTCTCCAATAACTTGGCACGTACATTTTATAAACGACATGGTGTAACCGAAATTGAAAAAGCATTTGAATTGCAATGGGATCCAGGCAAATCACGTGTTATGGTTACTAAATACTGTGTTAAATACGAGTTAGGTAAATGTGCCCGTTTTCAAAAGGCTACCATGGGCGAAAAAGTTGTAGAACCACTTACTTTAAAACATGGCGTAAACGAATACAAATTAAAATTTAATTGTAAGCCTTGTGAAATGGAAATTTGGGAAAAAGATGCCGAATTAGAGTTTGAAGAAGAAGATTAAATTTATTAGCACACATTTATTTTAATTAATACTATATAATGAAAAGAATTGGAGATTACAGAAGGCTTTTAGGAGTAACTAATACAACCGGATTAAAAGAATTAAAAACAGTTTACAGAAATTTCATGAAAGATTATCATCCTGATAAATTTGTAGATAATGAGTCTTTTAAATTAGAAGCTGAAGAAAAGAGCAAATCTATTATTGAAGCCTATCATTTTTTAGTTAGTATTGATCCTGAAACTCAGAAACAAAATCTTCCCGAATATACACTCGCCATAACCTCTTCAGCTATTGTAGATTTTGAGCACAAAGGACTAACACTAAAAGTTAATTTTGCAGATGGAAGTGTTTATGAATATTTTAATGTACCTAAAAACATTTATTTAAAACTAATTAATGCTGATTCGCAGGGTAGATTTGCCAGAAGGCACATTTTTAGCACTTTTCTATATCGAAACATAACTAAATCTACCACAACTGTTAGTTAAACAGGTTGTGGAACTCGTTTAAATCGTATAACTCTTAACGATTTTTTATTTATAGTCTGCATGAAACACTTTAAAAAACACCACCCTGCCCTTGTAAAGAAATTACAAGCAGGATTAGCTTCGGATAAAAAAACACTATTTAAAGATCTGAAGAAATACATTGGCACAGAATGTAATTTTATTGGCCTTTCTGTACCTAAACAAAGAGAAGTATTTAAAGCTAATGCCGATTTTAAAGAATTTACATTAGAACAGCAATTAGAAATTTGGGATGAGATTTGGCAACACAGTAACTTGTATGAATCATTAACACAGGCCTTGTTTTTTGTTTCGAAATACAGAGATAAATTTGACACAAAAACACTTTTTAC
>CAIXZI010000034.1 GCA_903923915.1 uncultured Bacteroidota bacterium | reverse complement strand
CCATTGTTTAGCATAACCGAACCGTTGTTCGAATAATTTAAGGTAACAATATCAAGTTTGTTATCTCCATTCATATCAGCTAAAGCTATAGATGCGGCATTGTTGTAACTTGAATTACACGTATAATTAGTTGCCGCGCCAAAGCCGCCACTTCCATTACCTTTTAAAACACTTACAATTGATTGGTTATTGTTAGCCACTACGATATCTAATTTATTATCTCCGTCAATATCTCCGCTTGCTATGCCCGCTAACTGAACACCTGCTGTATAAGAAGTAACCGTGCCAAATACACCCGCACCTGCACCAAGTAGTATGTTTATATTCCCGTCAGAACTTGATGTTACTACATCAAGTTTACCGTCGCCGTTAAAATCTCCGCAGGTAGTAGATTGGCAATACCCTCCAGCATAATACGATGTTTTGTTGGCAAAACTACCCGCTCCGTTTCCAATAAAAAGGTTGTAATTATCTGTGTAATAGTTGGCAGTAACTAAATCGCTTTTTCCATCATTATTAAAATCATTTGTAATAAGCATTTGCGGACTGCTGCTAAAAAAATTAGTTGCTGCACCATACGCTCCGGAGCCGCTATTTAATAATACCGATATACTTGCATTGTTTGCTGTTATCACATCTTTTTTACCATCTGCATTTACATCAAGAATAATGGCGTAGGTGGGCGCATAATCACAAGCATAACTATTGGCAAGGCCAAACGTACCGCCGCCGTTGTTTATTAAAACAGCAATACTATTGGTGGCGTTTGCAGTAAAAACTAAATCTTTATTGCCATCGTTATCTAAATCGGCAATTGCTACAGATTTAGGCTGACCACCAACCGTAAGATTACTTACAGCGTTAAATGTACCATCTCCAACACCGGTTAATATAGCTACGTTGTTGCTTGAGTTTGAGTTAACCGTTATAATATCGGCATGAAAATCATTGTTTATGTCGCCAACTTCTACCGAAGCAGCTCCATTACCCGGCGCAAGCTGTGTTTGTGATGTAAACGTACCATTACCATTTCCAAAAGCAATCCAAGCACCGCTGTAATAATCTGCACCAACAATATCTATTTTGCCATCGGCATTAAAATCGGCCGCAACAATTTTAGATAATGAAGCCCCCAAAGTAAAGTTAATGGGTGCTGCAAAAGTGCCGTTTCCGTTTCCTAATAAAATAGATATAAAACCATTTGTAAAGTGTGAAACAGCTAAATCGGGTTTGCTATCATTATTAAAATCGGCAGTAGTAACCCATATAGGATTGTTGCCTGCAATGGTTGTAATATTTGAGGCAGTACCAAAACCGGTAGTACCATTACCTAATAAAATAGATATGCTTGAACTACTGGCGTTGGCAGTTACAATGTCTTGCTTTCCGTCGTTATTAAAATCGGCAGAAGCTACAGCACGTGGATTTAATCCGCCATTTAGAAATGAAAAATCACTTACATTTTTCATGCATAAACCCTGACCAACTACTTGGTTACAGAGGCAAATGGCAATAATAGTTACAGAGAT
>CAIXZI010000033.1 GCA_903923915.1 uncultured Bacteroidota bacterium | reverse complement strand
TAAACAAACAAAAATTTATTTATTTACTTATTGCTACTTGGCTTTTATACTTTTTAATGTTTCTTCAATCCTTTACAGGGCTTGCTATACTTGGTGTTTTAGCCCTTATAGGTATTATTGTTTTTCTGTTTTCAAAGCAATCAATCATTTTAAAAACTTCATTTTTACTTTTAGTAGGTGGTGGATTATTATATACCCTATATGTTGTAAGAGATGAATACAAAAAGACATCTACTATACATAAAATAGATTTAAAAACATTACCTAAAACTACCGCCAGTGGGCATCTCTATCTCAACGATACCGTTTATAAGTTTACCGAAAATGGTAACTACGTATATATTTTAATTTGCGATGAAGAATTAAAGCCCGCATGGAACAAAAAAAGCAATTTTAATTACGAGGGTTTAGATAACCAAAAAAATTCACTGCGTTACACACTTGTAAGGTACTTAGCATCCAAAGGGCTTACGCGAGATTTAGCCGGTTTTTTAAAGCTAACAGATATTGATATTAAAAACATAGAAAACGGTTACGCCAATTATTTATACACTAACCCAACTAATATCCGCACACGCATACATGAAATATTATGGGAAACCGATGGTTCTATGCGCGAACATGAAACAAACGGACACTCACTTAGTATGCGCTTAGAGTTTTGGAAAACCGCATTATGCATTATTAAACAAAACGTATTAATAGGTGTTGGCACAGGCGATGTAGAAAATGCTTTTAAATCACAATATCAAAAAGAAAATACCGGCTTACATAAAGAATGGCAGCTTCGTTCGCACAATCAATATTTAGCAACTACAGTGGCACTAGGCATTACAGGGCTGGTGCTTTTTTTAATACATTTGTTTGCACCGTTTTTTTTAGGCAAAAAAATGTCTATGCTTTTTATTTTCTTCATTTTAATTGAATTGCTTTCGTTTATTAATGAAGATACTTTGGAGACACAAGCCGGTGTAACTTTTTGTATATTTTTTACGCAATTATTTTTTCATAACGATGAGCATAATTTATAGTTTTGCTTAAATGAAAATCCTCGAAGTAAATACCGAAAAAACTTGGCGTGGCGGCGAGCGACAAACACTCTATAACATTCAGGGATTTTTACAGCAAGGGCATGAAGTAGAATTGCTGTGTCGAAAAAATTTTCAGTTACATCAAAAAGCAAAAGAATTGGATATACCCATACATGCTGTTAATAATGGCTTACAGGCTATCTTATACTTAATTAAACACGGGCGTTTTGCAAATATTATTCATGCACAAACTTCATCAGCACAAATGTATGGCGTTGTTTCCTCGTTGTTTCACAAAACAAAAGTTATCTATACACGTAGGGTAGATTTTGTTCCAAAAGGATTTTTTACAAAGCTAAAATATACGCGTACACATAAACTCGTAGCCATTTCATCAGCCATAAAAACCATTTTAGAAAACTTTGGTTTAAAAGATATTACCGTAATACCTGATATGGCTATTGCAAAAAAACTAAATGAAGAACGAGCCAAAAAACTAATTCATTTTAGAGGCTGGCATAATAAAAAAATAATTGCAACAGTAGCAGCTCTTGTGCCACATAAAGATCCGCTTACCATGGCGCAGGTAATTTATCATCTCTCGCAAATGAGAGACGATTTTATGTTTTTGCATTTTGGCGAAGGTGATTTACAACAAGAAATTGAAAAAGAAATTGCGCATTTAAACATTAGCAGATGGTACCATTTAATGGGGCACATAGATGATGTAGAAGATTTCTTTTCCATTTTTGATGTATTTGTAATGAGTTCGCAGGAAGAAGGTTTGGGTAGTAGTGTACTCGATGCCTTTTTATATAAAGTACCCGTAGTATCAACAAACGCGGGAGGCTTAAAAGAAGTGGTTGAAGGCAGTGGTTTGGTGTGCGATGTAAAAGATGCCAAGGCACTGGCGTTAAGCATAAACGAACTTTTAAATGATGCCGATTTACGAAAAGATATTACAGATGCGGCTTATGAAAACGTACTGAGTAAATACTCGCTACAAACTGTTACTAAGCAGTATGAAGATATTTTTAAACAATAATGACTTTTCCCCAACAACTGAAGAGCCTAGGATTATCTCAAATTTTTATTTTTTATGCCGGCCGTGCCTGTAATGAACTTAGGTTAGTCTTTGCACTCCCCGACAAACCACTAACTATGACAAGCCTTCTGGACCTCCCTCAGCCGCCATACGATTGCCTGATTGAGCCGTAACACCACCTTTTACTTGTCCACCTGTTGTTGCGTCTAAAGCTCCGGTTGTATGCATAGGTGAGCTCTGCTGCGCCAATTCTTCGTTGATAGGATTCTCTTTTAGATTGCCATTCAACGGTTTAGTTGTCTTTTTTAAATTATTTGCTGCCATGAGTTTATTTTTTAGGATTAATTTCAAATATAGTTGCTATTTTTAAAAAAACAAATTATGTCTCGCGGCGCTACCTATTTTCTCGTACTGTTTTTATACTCTATTATCTCCTTTTCGCAACACGACGAACACCTCGACAGCTTACTTAGTTCATATACAAAAGCCTTATCAGATACTGACCGCATTAATAAATGCACTGATATTGGCATGTATATGGCAAACGCCGGCAATTATACCAAGGCAATTACGTATTATCAAAAAATTGTAAACGCCTTTACAAAAGCGTATCCCGATAAGTGTATTGACATAGAAAATAAAATTGCCTTTTGTTATATATCAACCGAAGAATACAATAAAGCAGATAGTGTTATTAAGCAAATAATAGCCAAAAGCACCAAAATAAATTATCAAAAAGGTATTGGTTTAGCTTATAGAAATTTGGGCTTAATTGCCGTGTATACCGGTAAATACAAAGAGGGCGTTGCTTTTCATTTAAAAGCTTTGGCGATATGGGAAAAAATAAAAAATAAAAGATTATCCTGTGTAAGCAATTCAGACTTAGGGATCGCTTTCTTCTACCAAGAAAATTATAAGAATGCAGTTTACTACTGGGAAAATGCATTAAAATTAAATCCCGATAACAAATCACTTGATTATATAAGCGATTGCACCAATTTAGGGCAGGCCTATGTTGCACTAGGTGATTATGATAAAGCAACAACCTGGTTTAAAAAAACACTGGCTTATTATGTCAACAACAAAAATTCAATAAATTATTATATCAACGCATTATCTGGTGTTGCCAACATAGAATTTAAAAAGAAACATTACAGCCAAGCATTAGTTTACTATAACGAGGTAATAAAGCTACGAGAAAACCTAAATACACGTAACACTGATTTAGCCCTTACTTATCTAAACATATCCTCCATATATGGTGAGCTTGGCAAATCTAAAGAAGCACTTGAGTATGCTCTAAAGGGTTACCAAAACGCATTAGAGTCTGATGACAAAAGCGAACTACTGCACGCATACAACAATCTTAATACCGCTTACGCAAAAGCCGGCAACTATCAAAAAGCCTATGAGTTTTCTCAATTATATACAAATCTAAAAGACAGTATTTCTGGAATAGAAAGTCAAAAACAGATAAACGAATTAGACAAGCAATACCAAAGCGAAAAGAAAGAAAAAGAAAATCAACTTTTAAACAAACAGTTAGAAATACAACAAATACAGGGCAAGCAACAGCAGTTTTTTTTAATTATCTCCGCCGTCATATTATTGCTAATTGCCTATTTAGCGTTTGTATTATACCGGCAGAATAAGCAGAAACAAAAGGCCAATTTTAAATTAGAATTGAAAAATAAAATTATTGAAGAACAGCATAAAGATATTATAGATAGTATTAATTATGCTAAGCGCATACAACAAGCTATTCTTAAAGAAGAAGAACATGTTAGCGCACATTTACCGCCTCATTTCATTTTATTTAAACCCAAAGATATTGTAAGTGGCGATTTTTATTGGGCTTTAGAAAAAGCAGAGTTTTTATATATTACAGCGGCAGATTGCACGGGACACGGGGTTCCGGGTGCTTTTTTAACTATGTTGGGTATTTCATATTTAAATGAAATAAATGCTTGCGAAGAAATTTTATCTCCGGCCGAAATACTTGATAAGCTTCGTGATAAAATTGTACAAGAGTTAAGTCGGCATGGAATAACCAAAGATGGTATGGATATTTCTTTAATGCGTTTAAATATAAAAACAAACGAAATAATGTGGGCAGGGGCTTTTAATCCTTTATGGTACGTTGAAGGTGGTATACTAAAAGAAATAAAAGCTAATAAACAACCCATTGGTTATGTTGATGATCCAAAACCTTTTACCAATCATAGCTTGCGCTTAAATACAAACGATACGGTTTACTTGTTTACCGACGGTTTTGCCGATCAGTTTGGCGGACCAAAAGGTAAAAAATATAAATACAAACAATTTGAAGATGGTTTATTAGCTAATAATCATAAGCCATTAGAAGAACAGAAACAAATTTTAAATGCGTCTTTTGTTGATTGGCAAGGAAACTTAGAACAAGTAGATGACGTAACTGTAATAGGTATTAAATTAGTTTAGCTATTCAGCTTTTATGAACGTTCTTTTTAATAACTCATCTCCCGCATTTACTTTTATAAAGTAAAACCCTTTATTTAAATTGCTTAAATCAATTTTATAATCCTGATTGCCATCTATTAAGTTAATGCTTTCTGTTTGCATCAATGCACCTTGCGCATCATATAATTCATAACTTATTACAGGTGTTGCAAAGTTTTTTAAACTTAAAGTAATGCTGTTTTGCGCAGGATTAGGATATACGTTAAATAATGGCAAAGACGCACTGTTTTTTATGGTTACATATCCTAAAAAGTTACTTAATCCGTTTTTATCAACTTCGCTAAGCTTATAATAGTTAATACCTTTGGCAGGATTATTATCATAAAATTCATAACCAATTTGGTTGGTAGAGTTTCCTGCCGCTTTTACTCTTCCAATAGCTGAATAATTAATCCCGTCCGTACTTCGTTCTACTAAGTAATAACCTGAATTTGTTTCGGAAGCGGTAACCCAATTTAGTTTTGTTTTTACATCATCCGTTAAAACACCAGAAAACGAAAGAATATCTACCGATAATACGCAGTTTGGAATCATCGTAATGGCAAGCTGGTAATTACAGTTAGTTCCGCCATAACCATCTACCTCAACATAAACACAAGTACTAGCTGGTACAGCAAATGTATTTACAAAAATACCCGTAACATCCATTTGGCAAAACCCACCAGCCAATTTTGTTAGAGAGCCAGGGACACCTGTAAATATTGACATTTGTAAGCCGGCACCGGCAGATGGAATACAACTTGAAAGAACGGGTTGGAAGTTTACTGTAACCGTTGAGTTTGCTACCACACAAAACTGGTACCAACTATCATTTTCAACAGAATATCCTACGTCGCCACCATTTGTACCTGATCCTGCGTTACAAGCATTGCCAGCAACACCACCACCACCACCGCAACTTGCTCCTGCCGAACCACTGCATACTGTAGAACTATTATCTAAATTGTTATAATATCCATCACCTAATCCATTGCCACAATTTGTTGCGCCAATAGTGCTGCTATTAAATATACTGCCACAACTGTTAACCACAACACCACTTGGTATAGCGTCATTATTTAAAACGCCAACATAAAGCGTAAATGTACCTGCGCTTCCAGGCCCAGCAACATATGTACCACAGGAACCTCCGCTGTTGCACGGATTTCCAGAACCGTTAAAATTAAGAGAGCCAGAATAATTATCTACCATAATATATACCCATTGCCCCGCCGTAACATTACAAATACCAGCCTGTGAGTAATTAGACGATCCATCATAGTCAATATCTCCTCCAAAATTTGAGAAAGGAGAATATCCAAGGGTGTATTCCGCACCACCTGTTTGCCCTCCCCAATATGAATCCCAAGGATAGTTTATACCCCCATATGGTTTTCCGCCTGCACAACTATACTCGGTAAAAGCACCGCAAGCACCCGTTGTTACAGAAAGTTCAGGTAAATTCATTGTATTGCCTAATACCCCTACAAAGTAACTGCCAGCAACAGGGGCCTGAAATTTATACCAAAGACTTTTGTTGGCTGTAAAACATTGCGATGTGCCATCGGCTGTGGCACAGGTATTGTCTCCTTGTGCTTGACTAAGATAGTCGCCTAAATTAATGCCGCCATAAAATGTTAAGATCTGAGCATTGGCACAATTATCATTAGCCGGCGCTGTTCCGGGTGCAGTGCAAAATACAGATTGGGAGGAAGACGTGCTTCCATCACTACAAGTTACAACACATTGATAATAAATATTTGAACTAATAGTAGCTGCATACGAGGAGGAAGTAGCCCCAACAACATTGCTCCAAGTAGCATTATCGGTTGATGTTTGCCATTGGTATCCGGTTACACAACCAGTTACATTTATCAAACTCATAGTAGATGCATAATTACCCGCTGTACATTTGTTTGTAACACTTGCTTCTGCATTCCCTCCGCTGCAAGAAGGCGAGGTAATATTTAAAAAGAAATCGCCTGCAATGCCATTACAGTAAACCATAACGTAATAAGTGGTATTAGCTGGAAGGCATGATAGCGATATAGTTGGTATCCCAGTTGAGGTACCTATATAACTACAACCAACTTGCGTAAAGCCACCACAAACGCCACTGTAAACTGCTATCCCAGGTTTTGTCATTGAAGCACCTACAACTGTAATGCTATAATTAGACGCATACGAGGGAGTAGTAAATGTATACCATAATGTACCTACACCAACCCCACCACAGGATGCAGTAGGGTCTGCCATTCCTGTATTAAGTGTTGCACATAAGTTGTTACTATAAACGCTATAAGGCGATGAAGGAGTAACCACACCTGCAATCACGGGTGTAGCACAAGCATCATTAGATGCTGGCCCCTCTTGACAATAAGTGCTTACAGAAGTACCTGACAGCCCCCCATTAGAACATGTTGCAATACATTCGTAATAAGTAGTTGCAGAAACAGTTGCTGTGTAAGAAGAGCTCGTTGCACCAGCACCTAAACTTGTCCAGGTACTATTATTAGGAGATGAATACCATTGATAGCTAATGCCGCATTGTCCAGATATATTACCTCCACTTAAAGATACAACGGATGTATAACTAGAACAACTGGCAGCAACGGAAGGATATGCCGAACCGGCATTAGGTGTGCCTGAGCATGCTGTTTGAACAGAAATAGGATAGGTTACGGTAGTTGTTCCACAAGTGTTTGTTACTGCGTAATTTACCGTTGCCGTACCTAATGATACACCCGTTACCACACCGCCGGCACTAATGGTAGCAGATCCTGTTCCATTTGTTATAGACCAAGTTCCTCCAACTGTTGCATCCGTAAATGCAGGCGTTGTGCCACCTACACATACCGAAGCGGCACCACCTCCAATAGCCGAAACTGTAGGAACTGTATTGATGGTTATCGTATAAGTAGCACTGGCACATCCAACAGAATAAACAACTGTGGCTGTACCTTTAGAAACACCTGTTACAACACCACCTGCACTAATAGTTGCAGAACCGGTTCCATTAGTAATTGACCATGTTCCACCGCCGGTAGCATCTGTAAATGCAGGCGTTGTACTACCCACACAAACTGTGGCAGCGCCACCGCCAATGGCTGCAAGTGCGCTGGAAGAAACAAAGGTTGGTGTTAATGTAAACGTACCCGCCGTACCCCCATCATCCCAAACCATTATATAATAAGTTGTATTTGCCAATAAACAAACGGTAGCTGAGGGATTTGCAGTAGTTGTGTTAGGGTCGCTGCAACCAACCTGCGTATAAGCACCACAAGAACCACTTACAATGGATAAAGCCGCATAAGTCATTGTACCGTGCGTTAAGCTAACAGTTAATGTTCCGGCAGAAGCACCTGTAGTATAAGTATACCAAATAGTATTATTTACCCCCAAGCCATCATAACCACAGGCACTTGGTGTTGGGTCAGTAACACCCCCGGTGCTTGTGGTTGCACAAAGGTTAGTGCTTGCAACAGCTACACCACTTGTTAACGCAATGGCACCAGAGCAGGCATCATTAGTAGGCGCACCTTCTGCGCAATACACACTGGTTGATGTAGCAGTAGCCGCTCCATTAGCACAGGTAAGAACACACTGATAATACGTATTTGCACTTACAGTTGCAGCATACGTAGCGCTTGTTGCACCTGCACCTAAACTTGTCCAGGTGCTGTTATTGGCCGATGAGTACCACTGATAACTTAAACCGCAACTGGCAGCAGAAGCACCACTTAAACTTAGGGTGCTGGCATAACTGCTACAGCCACTTGTAACCGAAGCTAAAGCAGTACCGGCTGTTGGTGTTCCTGAGCAACTTGGTGTTATGGTAATTGGATACGTAGATTTAGTGGTACAACCACCACTAGTTACGGCATAGTTTACTGTTGCCGTACCTGCAGTGACACCTGTAACTTGATTAGAACCATTGATTGTTGCAGAACCCGTTCCATTAGTAACAGACCATGTTCCGCCACCGGTAGCATCTGTAAAAGCGGGTGTTGTAGCACCAACACAAACTGATGCAGCACCGCCACCTATAGCCGCAACTGTAGGGCCAGGATAGGATATCCATTGCACATCATCCATAAAACAATTATCTCCATCCTTCGACACAAAATTAAAGATGATATAATTTGTGGAGGTATTAAAACCTGCCGGAATATTAAAAGTATATTGAATCCACTGACTAGTGGCTGAAGTAGCCGCCCCTGAAGCCATACCAGTTGCCGTTTGAGAACCAGCGCGCGGAACAAAACCAAGTTGTGTTCCTCCTACAGCCGCACTAGTATTTACATATATATTTACTCCTTCAGCTGCATAAGTAGCTGAATTATACGCAGTAACATCCCTATAAAACCAAAAGCTTAAAGTGGGTGTACTTCCGCCTCTACAACTCCAATCAATAATTGGTGTAACAAGGTTTGCAACACCAGATGACAAACTATATGAATTAAATTCTACCTCTCCAGCACCTGAATGTGTAGCTTGAGTAGGGTTTGCACCTGACGTAACTCTAAATAAATAAGCTGTATTTGTATTTTGTGTCCACCCGGTAGGTGGGAAAGTAGCACCATCAAAACTTTCGGTATTGGTGGTTTGCGCAGTCGCATTTCTATTAAAACCAAAAAATAAAAACAGTATAAAAAGGTATGTGTATTTGTTTTTCATTTACTTATTTACAATTTTTATCTATTTGTAAATAAGACAATTAACTCATTTTTGTAGGGTTATTATCCTATTTAATTTAAATAACTTTTTGATTTACAAAAAAATTAGTTATAAGCAAAATTAGTACATTGTTTTGTGCAAAACAAATAAAATAGGGGGGTAGCCCTTTTTTTAGCTTAAAAGGCGTTTCTGCACGATGATTTTTGCCGCTTCTACAAAACAAAAAGCCCGCCTCAAAATAGAAGCGGGCTCTTTAATTCCCCTCCTGCGAGGGGTTAGGGGTGGGTTTACTGGTTACTGTTTGTTGGTGTAGGTGTTGGGTTAGTTCCACCTCCACTACCTGTTGCCACTAAAGTAAAATCAGTATCTACACTTTGCAAGGTAGTTATCGTAAAAGATTTTGTTTGCGTAACATAACCTGCCAAACTAATCGTTAAAGTATAATTACCTAAATGCAATCGTGTAAAACGATAATGACCATTGGCAGCCGTAAAATGCCTGCGCAGTTCATTTCCGCTAATACTTAAAACTACCAAAGCGTGTTGTAATGCAACTCCACCTGTTTTATAAACAAACCCTTCAAATGTTGTGCTATGATGCGTTCCTGTATGGTGTACTTCTCTTGCGGCAAAATAGGCATTATAAAAAGACGCGTGATTTACTTTATACTGCTCCATCAAAGTATCAATGGTATCTCTCAATATTCCGTAAATGGTTTCTATCTGTGCATCAATAGCCATCGCAGCCGCATTTTGTACACTAATTTGTCCAACAGGTGTACCCACCAATCCGTTAAACGTAGTAATATTCGTATTCAAATTTGTCAGCGTAGTAGCATTTACACTCCATGCCGCCATGCTGCCAATAAAAGGTTGCACGGCATTATAAATATTCATACACATATTACCCAAGTTAGCATCGGCACTTTTGGTTAAACTACTTTCGCTAATACTACATATAGTTTTTAACGAGGTGTTATTTACACTTGCCGCATAACCTCTTCCTGCCGCAGCATGTAACATAGTAGCGGCAATTAAATTAGCTTTTGCTTGAGCTTTTGTTTCCGTAAACGGCACCGAGCTTGCCAAACGTGTAGTATCGGCACTGTTTAACGTTGCCATATTACTGTTTAGGTTTGTCATCGCAGCCGTAAAGGTTGTGTTTGTATTCCATATTACTTTGTTGGCAGGTGTATTTAATACAGCTACACTTGCATCAATCATATTTACTTTTTGACTTTGTTGCTTATTCATGATTTCTAATTTTTACAAATTATTTTTCAATTACCAATTCTCGGTTCTATAACTTTGGCGTCAGAATCCGAAAAGAAAATCCCTTTAGACAAACAGCTATGCTGTTTTGTAAAAAATAAATGGCTTTGGTTTTAATTCCGCTGTAAGGCTACAGCACATTAAGTATTAGTAGCTGATGCAGAAATTTAGAATTGTAATCATGCAATACTGTTTCAAAAACAATTACCAAATCTTATGCCAAACTTTAAAATATTCACACTGTATCATTTTCACGAAACGGATACACATGATACAAAAGGCATTTGAGAAATTACGCATGAAATCAAATGAACGAAGCGTAGAAAAGAAAACTGTTTGAGCGAAGCGAGTTTTTTCTTTTCAGCGAAGTGATATGTAGATTTCAAGTAATTTATCAGGTGCCTTGAATTTTTGATTCTTTTGGTTCAAGCCAAAAGAATAACGCTGTTCCATCTTACTGTTCATGTCCGCATTGTTTGCGTTTTGATATTCCGCAATTGCGTTTGCCTTTTCCACGATGTCGGTGGGGTTTTATGGCTTGTCGTTTGCTTCCGCAACGATTGCGTTTTGATATTCTGCAATTGCGTTTGCCTTTTCTTCAATGTCGGTTGGGTTTTCCGTCTTGTTGTTTGCTTCCGCAACTTTTACGTTCGGGTTTTCCGCGTTTGCGTTTGCAATTTCCATCAACTTAATTGCTTTCAACATTTATTTAATGGCTTGCGCACCCATTTCAATTTCATCCCACCTAACTGTGTCCGTATACACTTTTATGTTCCCCGCGTTAAATCATAACTTATCAGCAGACCACTTCAAATCCGTTTCGTTTGGCGTAGGGTTGTAATCCCACGCACAAAAATCAAGCACATTTGCCGCTCATTAAAAAGGTTATAAATTAATAGTGGCGGCAAATAAGCTTAACTTTTTTTCATACCAAGTGGCGGTTTTTCAAACCGCTTTTTGCCGCGCTGAAAGGCAGAAATGAGCTGTTTTTAGGTCTTGAAAACAAAAAACCCTCATAAATTATTCATTTACAAGGGTTTTACTTACTAGTTTGCGATCCGATGTGGGCCGCAATTTTTTGATAGCTAGTTCAAAAGTTTAATAAATGATATATCATTCATTAACCACATAAATTAAGACTTGTTGCATAACAAGGCATACAAGTATTCAAAAAGAAGGCGCTCGAAGTAGGAGCAGTAGTTACGTTTTGAAAGAGAATTTATACCCTATATTTATAAAAATTTATTTAGCAACAATACTGTGACAGAACAAGTTAAAAATCTATTAGAAGCCGAAACCAAAGCTGCTTATTTGTTCGCCGAAATTGAAAACCAAGGTTTAATAAAACCAGGCAAAACCGAGCATCAGCTAAATAACGATATTTTTAAATTAGCCTTTGAGCTATTTGGTATAAAAAAATATTGGCACAAACGCATTGTGCGTTCGGGCAAAAACACCCTGCTTCCTTATAAAGAAAATCCACCCAATCTAACTTTACAGCCCGATGACATTTTGTTTTTTGATTTTGGTCCTGTGTTTGATGAATGGGAAGCCGATTATGGCCGTACTTATGTATTAGGCAATAATGCTCAAAAACTAAAACTAAAAGCGGATGTTGCTTTAGCTTGGCAAGAAGGGTGTAGTTTTTACAAAGACAATAAAGTAGATTTAACGGGTGCCGATTTTTACACCTACACAAAGCAATTAGCTTTAAAATATGGTTGGCAGTATGGCAACATCCATTGCGGACATTTAATTGGTAACTTTCCGCATGAAATAGTTTTGGGTGAAGAGCTTATAAATTATATTCATCCTGAAAACGACCAGCCCATGCTTGCCAAAGATAAATTCGGAAACGACCGACATTGGATCTACGAAATTCATTTCATCGACACCCAAGAACAAATTGGTGGTTTTTTTGAGCAAATGATGGTATAAATTACCTAACTTTATTCTTTATTGTAAAACATGATAGGTTTTAGATTTTCTAATTATAACAAACCCAACCAAACACCTTTTGATAAATTATTCGACATCTTTAAACAGCTGTTGACACACACCAGTGGCGATTTTAACGAAGCTATTAGTTGGCTCACAGAGCTTGATAAAGAATATAAATTAACCGAACCCGATTATGGTATTGGCGATTTTATTCAAGATTTAAAAGATAAAGGATATATAAAAGATGATGAGCCGGGCTCGGGTAATATTGTTATTACACCAAAGACTGAACAAGCTATAAGACAACAAGCTCTCGAAAAAATATTTGGCAAACTTAAAAAAGGTAAATCTGGCAACCACGCAACAAAATTTACCGGTAGCGGAGATGAAATTAGCAGCGATGCAAGGCCGTTTCAATTTGGCGATTCGTTAGAGCAAATATCGATGCTCGAGTCGATGAAAAATGCGCAGGTAAACAATGGAATTAACAACTTCTTAATTACTGAAAATGATTTAGAAGTAAAAGATAAAGAACATAAAACGCAAACTTCTACCGTGTTGATGATTGATATTTCTCACTCTATGATTTTATATGGCGAGGATAGAATTACGCCGGCAAAAAATGTAGCGATGGCTTTGGCAGAACTTATTAAACGTAAATATCCAAAAGACACCTTGGATATTATTGTTTTTGGAGATGATGCTTGGCAAATTCAAATTAAAGATCTGCCTTATTTACAAGTTGGGCCGTTCCATACCAATACGGTAGCGGGCTTAGAGCTTGCCATGGATTTGTTGCGAAGAAGAAAAAATGCTAACAAACAAATTTTTATGATTACCGATGGTAAGCCAACTTGCTTAAAAGAACACGGACAATACTACAAGAACAGTTTTGGGTTAGATAAAAAAATATTAAATAAATGTTTAACGCTTGCACAAAGTTGTCGAAGATTAAAAATACCCATTACAACTTTTATGGTGGCGAGTGATCCTTACCTGCAAGAATTTGTACACGATTTTACAGAAGCCAACAATGGCAAGGCTTTCTACACATCGTTACAAGGTTTAGGCGATTTTATTTTTGAAGATTTTGAACGCAATAAAAAAAGAAATTATAAATAGAGACTATGAACAACAAATTAAAAACACTGGGCGAATTAAAAAAAGCAGGCTACATAAGTAAATCTTGTAAAGACGAATTGCGTGATAATTTAATTGATAAAATAAAGAAAAAACAAAACGTGTTTAAAGGCATTATTGGCTTTGAAGACACCGTTATTCCTGAGATTGAACGTGCTATTCTTTCTCGTCATAATATAAATTTATTGGGTTTACGCGGCCAAGCAAAAACACGTATCGCTCGTCAGCTTATAGATTTGTTGGATGAATATATTCCGATAGTTGAAGGAAGTGAATTAAATGATGATCCACTAAATCCGATTTCATCTTACGCAAAAAATAAAATCGAAGAACTGAAAGATAAAACACCCATTGTTTGGTTGCATCGTTCCGAGCGTTATGTAGAAAAACTGGCAACGCCAGATGTTTCTATTGCCGATCTAATTGGAGATGTAGATCCTATAAAAGCTGCGAATTTACGTTTGAGCTAT
>CAIXZI010000032.1 GCA_903923915.1 uncultured Bacteroidota bacterium | reverse complement strand
GTTGGTTGAGCAAGGTTGTAAAGTTAGAGCACTATCTTTATATAATTCATTTAATAACTGGGGCTGGCTTGAAGATATGCCAAAATTGAGTGAGATTGAAGTAATAACAGGCGATGTTAGAGACCCATTTTTTTGTAAAAAAATAACACAAGATATAGATGTTGTTTTTCACTTAGCCGCTCTTATTGCCATACCTTACTCTTACATAGCTCCTGGTAGTTATGTAGAAACAAATATTACCGGAACATTAAATATGATACAAGCCGCTCTTGATCATAAAGTAGAGCGTTTTATACATACTTCTACTAGTGAAGTTTATGGAACTGCAATCTATGTGCCAATTGATGAAAAACATCCTTTGCAACCTCAATCGCCTTATAGCGCCAGTAAAATTGGTGCAGACGCTATGGCTATGAGTTATTATAATTCATTTAATTTGCCTTTGGTTATTGCTCGTCCGTTTAATACATACGGCCCAAGGCAATCAGCTCGGGCTGTAATACCAAATATTATTAGTCAAATAGCCGCCAATAAAAAAGAATTATCATTGGGTGATTTAACTCCAACCCGTGATTTTAACTATGTAAAAGATACTTGTTTAGGATTTATCAAACTGGCAGAAAGTGAAAATACAATAGGAAAAACAATTAATATTGGTTCTGGTAAAGATATTTCAGTAAAAGATTTGGCTGAATTAATTAAAGGAATGATGAATAGTGATATTAAAATTATTGAAGACGAAAATAGAAAAAGGCCTGCTAAAAGTGAAGTGTTTAGATTGTTGAGTGATATTAGTTTAATAAGTAACTTAACTTCATATAAAACAGCTTATCCTTTAAAAGATGGATTAAAAGAAACAATACAATGGTTTATGAATTCTGATAATTTAAAAAAATATAAAACCAATTTATACAATGTCTAAAACAGCTATTATTCTTGCAGGAGGAAAAGGAACTCGATTAAGACCTTATACCGTAGTATTGCCAAAGCCATTAATGCCTATTGGCGATTATCCTATATTGGAAGTTATTATAAGGAAATTAGCTGCTTCCGGTTTTTCAAAAATTATCATGGCGGTTAACCATCAGGCAGATATAATTAAAGCCTATTTTGGAGATGGCTCTAAATGGAATATTGAAATAGTATATTCTTTAGAAGAAAAACCGTTAAGCACAATGGGGCCCTTAAAATTAATTAAAGATTTACCTGAAAATTTTTTAATTATGAATGGCGATGTACTTTCTGATATAAATTTTTCTAATTTATTTGATGAGCATGTTGCCGAAAAAAACATTTTCACCATATCAGGATTTAACAGGCAGTTAAAGAGCGAGTATGGCGTTTTGAATTTAGATAATAGTAATTATTTAAATGACTTTAAAGAAAAACCCGTTTTTGACTTAATGGTAAGTATGGGGATTTACATAGCAAATAAAAAAATTTTAGAACTTATTCCATCTGATCAACCTTATGGTTTTGATCATTTAATGTACGATCTTTTAAAAGCTAAAAATCCACCTAAAGTTAAATTACATAATGGATATTGGTTAGATATAGGAAGGCCTGATGATTATATGCAGGCAATAGATGATTTAGCCAACAATAAAATTTCGCTTAATGATTAATATTGCGGTAACAGGTGCAAGTGGCTTTGTGGGTAAACATCTTATGGAAAGATGCACTAACGAAATTACTTTTCATCCGCTTTCACTAAATCAATTAATTGAAAAAAATAAATCAAAACTATTTGATGTTTCTATTGATCATGTGTTTCATTTAGCGGCAAAAACATACGTCCCCGATAGTTGGATTAATCCACATGAATTCTATCAAGTTAATGTAATGGGAACTCAACGTGTTTTAGATTTTTGTAATATACAAAAGTGTAGTTTAACTTATGTAAGCTCTTATGTATATGGCGTTCCACAATATCTTCCTATTGATGAACTGCATGCTTTAGTGCCTAACACTCCATATAATCACAGCAAATTTATGGGAGAAGAATTATGCAGATTTTATCATAGTGCATTCAATGTTGACACAGCCATTATTCGCCCTTTTAATTTGTATGGTCCAAATCAAAATACTATTTTTTTAATTCCAACTATTGTACAGCAAGCTTTGCTTGAAAATAAAATTTCATTACAATCTTTAACACCAAAAAGAGATTACCTTTTTATAGAAGATTTTATTGATTTACTAATGGCGACTAGTAAATTTAATACGATGTAAGTAATGATTACGTAGAATGAACAGAAGTAGAGAAAAGCTGCTGTGTAATTGCCACAATCTGAATCCCAATAATTTTTACCTATTGTACAAGCTGGTGGTGCAACCATACAATCATGCTTAAAAAAATAATCAATTTTAATTATTTATGCATTAAGAAAAATATTAGCTTTATATTCTCCATTTT
>CAIXZI010000031.1 GCA_903923915.1 uncultured Bacteroidota bacterium | reverse complement strand
ACGAGTTAATGGCGCTATTACTTTTCATTGTCCATTTTGCTATGAAAAGTACAAGAAAAATGGTCAGCCATCCAAAAATGCTAAGAATAAAAAACACAAATTAGATTCATTCAAATCGGGTAAAATTAAATTAGAAGCTGCCATTACAAAAGATAGTACAAATACCGAGTATCGTTTTTTGCGCTTAATGATACAGGAAAACACTCCAAAAATACTTGGTTACCATAAAGCATTAGAAAAAGATAATATTTACATTCGTAAAAACTTTAAAACGCTATCTGCTGTTGTGCAACAAGCCATTTTAAACTATAGTGCACAATCAAAAATATTAAGTAACGTATCTAAATAAAATGAGTAAAAAAATATTAGTTATCTATTATACGCAAACCGGGCAGTTAAGCGATATTGTAAACAATTTTTTATTGCCTTTTGAAGGAGAAGGCCTTTTGGTTGAAAAAGTTTGCATAAATCCGGTAAAGAAATTTACATTCCCCTGGAGCAGTGAGAGTTTTTTTGATGCCATGCCAGAAAGTGTATCAAGTAAACCAACCGAATTGCAACCCTTTGAATTAAAAGAAACTACTTATGATTTAGTAGTACTGGCTTATCAGCCATGGTTTTTATCACCAAGTATTCCAACTACATCGTTATTAACAAACCCAACATTTAAAAAAGTAATTGCTAATACGCCTGTGGTTACCTTAATTGGCGCTCGAAACATGTGGATAAACGCTCACGAACGTGTAAAAGATGCGCTAAAACAAGCGGATGCCAAACTGGTTGGCAACATTGCTTTAGTTGATAAACATACCAATTTGGTGAGTGCAGTAACTATACTTTATTGGATGCTTACTGGTAAAAAAGATAAATGCTTAGGTGTATTTCCTATACCTGGAGTTGCAGAACAAGATATTGTAAACACAAAATCATTCGGACAAATTGTAAAGCAACATGTATTAAAAAATAATTTTAATGGATTACAGCAAGAACTGGTTGATAATAAAGCCATTGAAGTTAAAACAAACCTAATGTTTGTAGAAGGCAGAGCAAAAAAACTGTTTTCAATATGGGCCAACCTAGTTAACAAATCTAAAAATAGACGTAGAGCGCTTGTGTTTTTTAAATACTATTTACTAATTGCCCTTTTTGTAGTTGCACCCATTGTTTTGTTTTTTTACCGACTTATTTTTGCACCTTTCTTACAGAAAAGAATCAATCGTCAAAAAAAGTATTTCTTAGGATTAACCACAACTAAGTAAGATGAAAAAAACAGATGTACCTCAAGACCCAAGCACACTTCAAAAATATACCAAAGAAGTTTGTTACGCGCTTGACGAAAAAGGAAATTATACTACCAACTTAAGTACAGGCTGGGAAATAAAAGCTACCGCGCTGGGTATAACTTGGAATGATATTCACCAAAGAGCCGAAACAGCCAAACAGCTGGCCCTTAAAGGAGAAATTAGTCCCCTACTCTATTTTATAGAAATTAAATTAATGGATTACGCCACCCTGGCAGCTTATACAGGCTTTTGGCAGTGGCAAATAAAGCGCCATTTAAAACCAAACGTATTTAATAAACTAAGTGATAAAAAATTGCAGAAATACGCCGATATATTTGAGGTAAGTATTAAAAATTTAAAAAAAATGCAGCTTAATGAAAACTAATTTAAAGCACTTACAAGCTGCGCATTGCGAAAATGGCGTAACAACCAATTTACTAAGGCATGCAGGCGTTACGCAAATGACAGAGCCTTTAGCTTTTGGTATTGGGTCGGGTTTATTTTACATATATATTCCATTCTTAAAATTAAATAATGGCCCTGCTATTGCATTTCGCAACATGCCCGGTTTAATTTTTAAGCGCACCTGTAACTCGTTAAACATTGCTGTTGAACGAAAAAAATTTAGCTCGCCACAAAAAGCACAATCATTTTTAGAAGAACTTTTAAATGCTAATCAACCTGTTGGCTGTCAGGTTGGGGTTTATTACCTTAGTTATTTTTTATAGTTTTATTT
>CAIXZI010000030.1 GCA_903923915.1 uncultured Bacteroidota bacterium | reverse complement strand
TTTGATTTTGCATCCTTAAAAGGTAAAAAAGTAATGGTTGTAAATACTGCCAGTAAGTGCGGGTTTACGCCTCAGTACAAAGAATTAGAAGAAGTTTACGAAAAATATAAAGACAAAAATTTTACTATTATTGGTTTTCCGTGTAACGATTTTATGAGTCAGGAGCCTGGTACAAGCGCTGATATTAGAGAATTTTGCACTAAAAATTACGGAGTTACTTTTCCTATCATGGAAAAGATAACTATTAAGGATAGTCCGGTTTATGCATGGTTAAAAGATAAAAAACTGAACGGCGTAGAAGATTCTAAAGTAAGTTGGAATTTTAATAAATACTTAATAGACGAAAATGGACATTTGGTAAAACATATTGGCTCAACAACCAAACCAAATGATGCTGAAATCATTAAGTGGATTGAAGGAAAATAGTATATGCAGGTTGATATTTTAGCTGTTGGCGTACATCCCGATGATGTTGAACTTAGCTGTGCCGGAACCATTTTAAAACACATTTCACTTGGTAAAACAGTTGGTTTATTAGATTTAACTTTGGGTGAAATGGGTACGCGTGGAAACGCTGAAGTTCGCACACAAGAAGCCATGAAATCCACTAAAATATTAGGCGCTACCTTTCGTAAACAATTACATTTTGCTGATTGTTTTTTTGAGAATACACAACCACACATAGTAGAAATTATTAAAGTTATTAGAGAACATAAACCTCAAATAATTTTATGTAACGCAATATCTGATAGGCATCCAGATCATGGACGAGCAGCCAAATTAGTTGCAGATGCTTGTTTTTATTCAGGTCTGGTTAAAATAGATACACAACAAGCTGCATGGCGGCCAAAAGCGGTTTATCATTACATTCAGGATAATTATATCCACCCACATTTTGTGGTTGATATAACAGAGTTTGCTGATAAAAAAATGGAAGCTATTATGGCTTTTTCTTCGCAGTTTTACAATCCAAATTCTAAAGAGCCTCAAACGCCTATATCAAGCCCAGAATTTTTAGAAACTATAAATGCTAAAATGAGTTTATGGGGCAGAACCATTGGCGCTCGTTATGCCGAAGGTTTTACAACAGCTCGTTATCCGGGTGTAAAAAATTTGTTTGATTTAGTTTAGGGCGTTCCACCGGTTAAGTTGTCGAGTTTTACACGTCAATCTTTTGTCGATTACAGCAAAATAATTTTTGTTACAATCCCTATCGCAAGTAATTTTCTCGCCTTGCGTTTGAGCTCTAGAATATTACAAATACCTTTCTTTAATAACCTTTATATGATGCTCTACATGCCCAATCATAATATAGCCCAAAGCCCTTGGGGTAATAGGATAGGTGGCGCCTTTGGCCATAAATTTACTTTGCTCGGGGGTAATGTTTTCAAAAAGTATTTCTGCGGCACGGCATACAGCTTTAAATTCTTCCAGTAAACTATCCATATTTCTTAAATAAGCATTTGAATTTGTTACGTAGTTGTTCTCATCAAAAGACTGCAATTGTTGATCATTATCGCACCTAGTACCTACAAATGCTCTGTATGTAAACACACGCTCGGCATCTATTAAATGAAGCAATAGTTCTTTAATAGTCCATTTATTTTCTGCATAAGCATAATTGTGCTTTTCTGCCGGAATGTTTGAGAAAAATTGAATGGTATCAATTGTATTTTGTTTAAATAACTCGAAAAAATTATTCCCTGTTGTTTGATTAATATAATTTTGAAAAAACGGAGCATATTCATTTGTATTGGGGCGTTGCATGCTGTTTGTTTTATTTTGCCAATTGGTTTTAGTTATTTGATAGATAAAGTTTAAGCGGTTAGGTTCGCCATAATACTCCATTTCAACCTCGCCTATTTTTTTGCCGCCTATATTGACAACCGCCTTTTGCGAGCGCATATTTACAGCCCCTACATGAAAAATTACATGATCTACAAACTGAAAGGCATGGTTTATCATTAAAGCTTTTAAGGCTTTATTATAATCTTTACCCCAATGACTTCGCGCAAAAAAGGTATAACCAATGACAACTTCACTCTTTTCTTTATCAACTCCATAAAACCTTGAACTGCCAATAACTTGCTTCATTTTATTATCAAACACTAAAAATGCACCACCCGATTCAATAGCGCCTTTAAAAAAGGTTTCAAAAACATCTCTTTTATAGCGGTCTTTATTAGGGTGCTGTTCCCATAGCAAGGGGTCGTTGGCAACTGCATACAGGGTTTCAAACTCGCTTGGTTTAAGTGGCTGTATTTTAATTAAATCGTTTTCGAGGGTGGGTTGTAAGTCAAAATTCATGGCTAAAATTTTATCAAAAATAACATAAAACAAAATGCCTCATATAATTTATATGAGGCGTTTTTGGGTTAAAGGCTGATTATTTATTTACTCTTCCAAGTAACCAAATTTACCTGTGTTATAATCTTCCATGGCTTGCAATATTTCGTTGCGGGTGTTCATTACAAACGGACCATGCGCTGCAATGGGTTCATTTATTGGCTCGCCACTTAAAACTAATACTATGGCATTTTCGGTTGCTTCAACGGCAAAATCTTCACCATCGTTTTCAAACAACACAAAGTTATTTGCTTCAACCGCTTCGGTATCGTTTACTTTAATGCTACCTTCAATAACCAATAAACCTGTATTGTAGTTTTTAGGGAAAGAGAAACTTGCTTTGCCACCTTTGTTTAACCTTGTGTTTAATAAATTAACAGGGGTAAAGGTTGATGCGGCACCTTTTACATCTTTATACTGTCCGGCAATTACTTCCACCACACCGGCGTTATCAGCTAACTGGTGTTTTTTAATTTGATCTTTAGTAATACCTTGATATTTTGGTTTAGACATTTTATCTTTTGCAGGTAAGTTCACCCACAATTGCACCATCTGAAAATCGCCACCGGCTTTGCTAAATTCTGTTTCGTGAAACTCTTTATGCAAAATACCTGATGCAGCTGTCATCCATTGCACTTCGCCTTCGCCAATAACACCACTGTTACCTGCGCTATCGTGATGTGCCACTTTACCTTTATAAGCAATGGTTACGGTTTCAAAACCTCTATGTGGATGTACACCCACGCCACGTGGTTTATCGGTTGGCGGAAAATAAAACGGTGAGTTATAATCCATCATTATAAAGGGAGTCATGCGCTGCATATCTAAATGATAGCCGCTAGGTATAAAATTGTGTACTCTAAATCCATCGCCTACATAATGTGGGTTAGGAGGACTTACTACTACTTCTATGCTTCTTGTTTTCATGTGATTTCGTCTTTCTTTTGATTTGTATAGCAAAGATAGCTCGGATGCAGGCCTAAATCCATTGATGTATGATAAGAAATTAGAATTTGTATTAAATAATTTGGTTGCTTACTAAAGTAATACTTTCTTTTACCTTGAAGCAAAAGAAACAAAAGTTCAAGACTCCTTAAAACCGAAATGAAATTCTACACGTCACTACGCAGATTTCAAGAACTCGCTGCGCTCAAACAGCTTGAAATCTTT
>CAIXZI010000029.1 GCA_903923915.1 uncultured Bacteroidota bacterium | reverse complement strand
TTTCTTTTTTCTCCTCTTTTTTATGGCTGTATTTTATCTCATTAAAGACGCTTTGTAAGGGAAAAGAAAAATCAACTTTTTTTAATTTAAGCTCACTTATAAAAACCTTATTTCCTTTTATATAGGCAGAATACCTATCAGAATGAGAACCCATTTGCCCCTGCCTGAGTTGCTCTATGGTATCTCCACGTTCTACATACGTTCTAATCATATCTATAGCTGCCTGCCTTGCTTCATTTTCTTTACCCCGATTTAATTCGGGGTGCTGCTTCACCAATTTTTGATGCAAAAAATTATCAAGGTTGATAAAGTAAGCATCAACTACTTCTTTAATTTCTTCATCATCTTTATAGTATTTCCAAGTGGTATGATTTTCGGTTAGTTTTTTTACAAATTCATAACCGTTTTTCAAATCGCCTGGCAATTCAGATACTTTAAACTGGTCGGTAAGCGGGAAATAGGTGTTGGTGCTTATCATAGCTATTGATTTTAAAATGGTGAGTTAAGGAATGATGGTTTTACCTTTTCTTCTCTGGTATTCAAGGATTGCTTTTTGTAAAGCTTTCGGCAATTTTCTTTTTTGTGCCTCCGTTAAATAGAAGGTATTGCCTGTGCCGTTTAAACAGCCGTTCTTTTTACGTTTCGCTTTTTGTTTTTTTGCTTCGGTGCTTAATATTCTGCCCGCATCCGAATCATGCTTGGTTGCCAGTAAATGCCCCGCTTCGCTGATATGAAACGTTGGCCTGCAATTGCTTCTTTTTCTTTTTTTAACTGATTTGGGTTTTGCTTTTGTTTTGGTTTTTTTTCTTGCTGCCATGATTTGTGTTTTTAATGAATTATGTATTCGATACAGTTTAACTTTTTGTGAGATGCCTAATAAACCTTCATCCTGAAAGGATGTATGAAAGTCTTTAGTAATGATGATGTGGTCGAGCAATGTAATGTCCATGATTTTTGCCGCCTCTTTTATCTTTTTGGTCATTGCCACATCTTCCTGACTGGCACGGGTATTACCGCTTGGGTGGTTATGACAAATCATAATAGAAACCGCATTACACTTTAATGCAACAGAAAGTATTAAGCGTACATCTACAACCGTACCTGATATGCCGCCTCTGGAATGTTTGTAATAGCCGATTATTTTGTTTTCCCTGTCTAAATACAAGACAACAAACTGCTCCTGTAATTCTATTTCGTCTAAAAGAAATATTTTACGCAGAAAAAATGCTGCATCTTCAGAGGAAGATATTTTACCCAGAAACTTTTTATCGGTGGTACGGATAAAACTTAAACGCACTTCGGGTACGCTTATCTCTTCTATATTTCCCAAAACCACTTCGGGGATTTCTCTATATTTTTTAGAACTGTACATGGTTTATTTGGCTATTAGTAAAACAATGACCCCGCCAAGCAACGCCGCTGTGCCTAAAAAAATGTTACGCCACCTTTTTGCACGTTTTTGTTTTTGTTGCAGTTTTATATAATCAATCTGCAATTTATTTTGCTCATCAATATTCTTTTGCAAGGTGGATTTCATGGCATCATAACTTTGGCTATAATCCTGTATCTGCTTATCTTTTACGCTCACTAAGTTTTTATAACCCTGCTCTACTTCTTGCGTAATGCTGTTCATCCACTCGACGGTACTATCATAAGACAAGGCTTCCTTTTTTAAGCTATCATATTGCTCGGATGTGTAATGATATTTGGCAAAAGTGTATTTATCCATTACTATCATATCCTGTTGTGGCGCAATAAATGTTTCGTTCTTCGCCAGTACATTTATTTGAGCCGTTGAGCAAAAAATGTTTGTTAGGAAAAAACAAAAAATTAAGATGATTTTTTTCGTGTTCATAGCTGATGTTTTTTTAGTTTGATTAATAATTTAGAAACATAATTTTCCTTTTCTTCACTTGGCAGCTTATCCCATCCGCTATGAATGGTCGTATATATCTGCTTACGTTCCCCTGCTTCCTGTACTAAGCCTTTATTCTGTTTTGCTTGACTGTTGCGCAGTTCGTTGACCAAACTATCCTGTTGCAGTTTTAAATCCCTTATCTCATCGTGAAGTTTGGTATCTATGATTACTAACTGCGCTGCGGCTTTATTATCAGGCGCAATTTGTGCTTGAGGATGTGAAAACTTAAATATCA
>CAIXZI010000028.1 GCA_903923915.1 uncultured Bacteroidota bacterium | reverse complement strand
GTTTTACCTGCGCCATTTAAACCAATAACACCATGCACTTCAGCCTCTTCAAAAGAAATAGAAATATCTTTTAAAATTTGCTTAGTACCGTAACTAAAACTTATTTTATCAAGTGTTATCATTTGTGTAATAGTTTAAGTTTTTAATGGCTTGTTGGTAATAATAAACAGTTAGAAATGCGGTAAGTATCATTAAATAGGGGAGTATTACGGCGGCAAAAGCCAAAGCAAATTGTATAGAAATAGAATTTAAACTGGTATTGGGTTTGTATGCATTGTATTTGCAAGCCACAGCAAATACGATAAGTAAACAGCTGTAAAGTAAAAATAGAATATTAATAAAAATAAAATCAGGATTAAAAATGGAATTGATAAGTATAACCGGAGCATCTACGAGCAATATAATTTTTATGCTGAAGATGATTTTTTGCATCATAATTTCTTTCGGATAAAAACTAGTAGCTGTAAGCATTTGCCTCGATTCTGCTTCGGTATAAAACCCCATAATATTGCTGTTAACAAAACAGAGAGCAACTAAAGGAAACAATTTTACTGAACTTAGAACTAACGCAATAAGCATGCAAACTAAAATGGGTAGCCAACTTTTTCGGATGCCTGAAACCCATTCAAATTGCAAAGCAGGAATGTATTTTGAAATATTGGGTAGCCAAACCACATTAGTTGGGTTTACTTTTATAAATGCAGTGGCAACTCCTGCTGCATGAATAATAAAAAAGAAATACCAAGCCTGTGTAAACAAACTTGGTATGCTAAAGGGTAACAAAAACAGTTGATACTCTATAATCAGCTGTTTTATTGGATGGTTTAAGTGTTTTAATACAAAGTTTAAATCTTTTCGAGAGGTATGGAATTTTATTAGCACAAAAATTACACCTGCCAAAAAATAATACTGCTTGTTATCTGTTTTATCAAAAAAGAAAAAAGATAAAGCCGCAATAATGCCCGCTATTACCAAAAATAAAAAACCTAAATCGTTTTTTATTTGATAGTATCTTATTTTTAGTAATTGCAATTACTTAGATCCAAATACTTTTTTAAGTAAGTCGGTAACCTGTGCAGCTGGGTCTTTACGTATTTTAGCTTCTTCTTTACCTACTAAAATAAATAAACCGTTTATTGCTTTGTTTGTTGCATAAGCTTCTAAATCTGGGTTTTGTTTTTTTACAAACGGTATTTTGTTGTAAAGAGTAACCAGTTCTGTCCAATAAGCTGTTGCATTTGTTTTGGCAAGAGCCTCTTTTATAATTGGATGATACTTTTCTGTTAATGCAACTGATGTGTTTTGTTTTAAGTAATGTGTAGCTGCCGTATCAGAGCCTTTTAAAATGCTTAAACCATCTGTAACATTCATATGTTTAACGGCATCTAAAAACAAAGGGGCCGCACTGGTAGCTGCTTGTTCTGCGGCACGATTAACAGAAGTTTCAAATTCATCTACTTTTGTTTTATAACCAAGTGTAATAAGTTCTTTTTTTATTTTTTGAGCTTCTGGTGGAAAAGGAATAAATATTTCTGGATTTTTTAAATACCCATCCATTTTTGATGCTGAAGCGGTAGAGTTGTTGGTTCCTTTACTCAAGGCTTCTTTCAAACCCGCTATAATATCTTCGTTACTAAGCGATGATGAGCCTGGTTTTCCGGTTACTTCTGCTGCTGCTTTCTTCTCAGCGTTTTTTAATTTATCTTTTAATGATTGGGCTTGCATGCCGCAAATACCAAGGGCTAAAAGTAGGGTTGCAATTTTTTTATTCATGATGTTTTATATTAGTTTAAAATTTATCTTTTGTTTACTTACAAAAGGCGTGCCTAAATTACTTATTGTTTTGGTAATCGTTTGTAAAAAACAAAACCTCCTTTGCGATATAATTCAATTAGCGTAGGATGATTTTTTTTAATATCATCTACTTCAGTATTTTTTGCGGCAAAATAAGCAGGTTTATCAATATCTGCATACAACATCCAGGTTAAACTCATTAAATTAAAAGAAAAAGAGGCACTATGCCCGTCTTTTGTCATTTGATCTTCTTGTTTCTTAATAAGGGTAAGCATTGATTCAGAATTATGTTTCAATTGTCTATCGGTATAAAACATATACGCATAACTTTTAAATCCAATGGTTTCTACATAAACATCTTTTCCTTTTAAAGATTCATAAAACTCTATAGCAGGTCCTTGTGAGTATGGTTCTATTTTAGGAACAATCAACAAAGTAATCATCCAAATACTTACCAAAGAAGTAATAAATAAACCGTACATATTTTTTTTATTTTTATGAAGATTGATAAAAAAGTAAATCGAAAAAATTAGAAATAATATACCAACAATCCACTCAAAACCAAACCAATGAACAGGGGTTTGCAAAGATGCAATAGCAAAATTGTCTTTAATTAAATTACTATTTGTAATGGCAGGAATGAAATAATTAATAAACCCTGCCATTGTAAAACCAATTCCTAAAACGATAATTAAAAACATACCTAACGCAAAGATTATTTTGTTTAATTTTTTACGCGAATAAATCATATCATGCAGTTTGTAAGCTGCTAAATACGTTAAAGGAAAATAACACATGCTTGAATAATGCACTATTTTGGTATTTACAATGGTAAATAAAATTAATACCACCCAAAATAAAATAAGCATCCATTTTTTTGTATATACCTGAAAAGGCGTATCAGACGGGTTTTTAGTGTGCGAAGGAATAAAAAATATAGATGCCGGAAAGCAACCTACTAATAAAATTACAAAGTGGTAAAGTCTAAACCCTTCGTGATCTGAATCATGTGTATTAAATAATCTAATCTGATAAACAACAAACTCCTTTACTATCTCAAAATTTCCGGAGGCAATTTCAAATGCAAACCAGCTAAAACCACTAATTAAAAATACAACAACAAATAATAATACATTTTTAGGATTAGAAAATGGATTAAACTTTAACCTTATCCAACTAATTAAAAAAGTAAGTCCGATAATTAATATGGCAACAGGCCCTTTAGTAAGAACCGCCAAACCTGCAAAAAGACCTGCGTATAAGGCATTTATGTTTGTTTTTTTAGATGCGTTATTATTAAACCATTGCAGTATAAAACAAATACTTAAAAAGATAAACAGGTTAAACCAAGGGTCTATAATACCTGATTTAAAATATAAAAAAGGAAGGAAAGAAGCTGCGTAACACAATGTCCACAACAAACCAAATGTATGGTTGTTATATTTTCTACCTAAATAATACGTAATGTTTAAAGTAAGTATTCCGCAAACAGCATCCGGAAAACGAGCGGCAAATTCATTTACGCCAAATGCTTTCATGCTTAAAACCTGAAGCCAAATAAATAAAGGTGGCTTTTCCCAAAAAGGCTGAAAATTAATTTGTACTCGGCTATAGTTGCCACTAACAATCATCTCGCGGGCACATTCGGCAAAATTAATTTCGTCCCAATCAAATAAATGTACCGCGCCCAAAAACGGAATAAATAAAAAAGCCGCGATAAGCGTTATAGCTATGTGCCAGCTAAAGTATTTAGAGGAGTTACTCATTAAAACAAGCGCCAAATGGGCTTTTGAAGTTTATTTAATGTGGAAGTTATTTTAGTTTCATATAGTATATAGCAAACTAAAAGTGAAAATACTACTCCAATTAAACTACCTACAGTTATGTCTTCAAAAAAATGCTGTGATAAATAAACCCTAGAGAAAGCTACCAACAAGGCTGATGTAAAATATATAAATTGCAAAACATTATTTTTCGAAAAAAAACTTAAACAAAAAAACAAACTAAATGCTGCCGTAGTATGTCCTGATGGAAAGCTGTGGTGAATATTCAAATCAACGTCTTCTATTAATTTTAAAGGAATATGTTTTATTTCAAACACAAGCGATGGTCTGTCGGCATCACCAAAAAAGGCGTATTTAATGCCTTGTGTAAAGCCGGCACTTATTAAATAGCAGCTTATGATGGTTAACGATTTTTGCACATTTATAAAAAGAAGTAAAAATGCAAGTAAAAGAATAAACGCTCCATCTCCTATGTATGTAATATATTTAAAGAAGTTGTTTAGGGCAGGTGTAACTAATAAATCATTAAAAAATAAATGCAGTTGCAGTTTATCAGAACAAAAAATAGTAGGTATTGCTATGCACATAAAAGTTACGTGCATTAAAATGAAAATTTTATTTTGTATAAAAATGCTGCGCAAGTGTAGTCTGTATTCGATTTAAATTAACACCAATTGTTTAATTAAATCTTTCTTTAAAAAGTGATTAACGTTTTGAATTAGTTGATCTTTTAAATAATGAATTTCGTTTTTCAGCTCGGCAGAATCTACTTCTAAGTATAAGGTAGTTTCTTTTAGAAACAAGCGTTTGGTGTGGTTAGCAATCATATCTCCGGCAATTGTTTTCCAGTTAATATGCAAGCTGGATGCGTCTATTTTTTTTTCTAAACGATTTTCTTTCAGAAACTGATCTATGGCAGTTCCTATACTTTGTAAGTTTTGTTTAGACATAGGGCTAAATTACAATAAAAAAGGCTGCCTCGTTTTCGAAACAGCCTTCTTTTTCTACAAAAAAATTTTATTTAATGCTTTTAACTTTTTTAGCAATTTTTGATTTTAAGTTAGAAGCTTTATTTTTATGAATAATATTGCGTTTAGCTAATTTATCTAACATAGAAGCAACTTTAGGAAATAAAGCCGTAACTTCTTCTTTGCTGGTGCTGGTACGTAAACGTTTTAAAAAAGTACGTGCAGTTTTAGCTTGATAGCGATTGTGCAACTTTTTTGTTTCAGTTTGTCTAGCTCTTTTTTCTGATGATTTATGGTTTGCCATTACTTGTTTCTGTTAAAAATAGGGTGCAAATATACGTTATTAATTATAATTAGCAACAAAATTGTAAAATCTTTTAAAAGTTAATAAACCCTAACAAAATTGGCTAATTAAACTTATGGCATTAGATTTGCATCTAACCTTGAAATAACCCTTAAATTATATATCATGAAAAAAATCATTTTAACCGCTTTAGCCGTAGCAACTATACAGCTAGCACAGGCTCAACAAGCTCCGGCTCCATCTCAGGCAACCGAAACGCCTACAACCAAACAAACTCCAACGCCAGAACAGGCTGCTACTCGTCAGACCGAACATTTGCAAAAGGTGTTAACCTTAAATAATGAGCAAAAGGTAAAAGTTTATCAGGCATCACTTACTAGAAACACGGCTATGCAGCAGTTAAAAATTAAAAATGTAGAAAACCGTAAGGCTTTAAAGGCTGAAGCAAAACCTGTAAAAGAACAGTTTGTAAAAGATGTAAACGCTACTTTAACGCCAGAACAACAACAAAAATGGGAAACTTATCGTTTAGAGCAAAAACAAAAACATGAAGCACGTAAAAATGGACAAAATGCTCCTGCTGCAACACCAACTAAGCTAGAGCCTCAAGATGATGGCAATAGAGATTAATAGATTTTATATCTTTTTTTTAAATCCCTGCCAAAAGCAGGGATTTTTTGTTTTAGGAAAATTATACCGACCGTATTTTTGTTAAAACCGACCGTTTAAAAAAAAACTACCGCCGTTTAAAAAGTATCCAAATTTAGGGCTGTTTGATGTTTTACATTTGATTAACCAATTAAAACTAATAGCAATGAATATTCTAGAAAATAACATCGCCAAGTTAAACGACATAGTTTTTGATAATCGTAATAAAAACTATGG
>CAIXZI010000027.1 GCA_903923915.1 uncultured Bacteroidota bacterium | reverse complement strand
CAACATGACCATACACGATTATCCGAAGAAGTCAAATAAAAATAAATTAGCATAACTCAGAATTATATTGTATATTTGCGTACTTCTTCAAGAAGATTGTATCTCAGTCCATTTGTAACAAAATTGCAATCCGATAAATTTTACATTTTCTTAATTAAGTAACCCAAAAGGTGCATTTAGCATTTACGTGTCTTTTGGTTTAAAATAAACAAATGCAAAAAATAATATAATAAAACAATAAAATGAAAAACGGAGTAGTAAAATTTTTTAATGAAACCAAAGGTTTCGGATTCATTAAAACAGAAGGAACAGGCGAAGAAATCTTTGTTCATGTATCAGGTATTCAAGACGAAATTCGTGAAAACGATAACGTAACTTTTGACGTACAAGAAGGTAAAAAAGGTTTAAATGCTGTTAACGTAAAACTTGCATAATTTAAGTAATTCCTATAAAAAAACGCCGACTTTTTAGTCGGCGTTTTTTATTTACGCTAATTTATGAAACACAGTTTATTAGACTTCTTCAAAAAACAATATTTCATATCAAAAAAGCACAAGTCATCCTGAGCTTGTCAAAGGGTTTGGGAAAAAGGGGGTTATTTTTTTTCAGACAATAAAGTTAGCTTGCCGTAAGATTGATTATCTCCGGCTTTTATAATGTAAAAATAAGTTCCGCCGGCTAAACTTCCGCCTTCGTTATTTTTTCCATCCCATATAACCTCATGTAACCCGGCACTTTCAAAATTATTTGTAAGCGTGCGTACATTAGTACCCAAAACAGAGTATATTTCTATACTTACTTTTAAAGGATTATTTAGTTCGTATCCTATGCTTATCTCATTTTCAAACGGGTTTGGAAATGCATAGGCTTTAAAATTAGTTGCCGTTGTATTTTGTTTGATAGAATTTAATAGAGGATCCTTAGCTAATAAAGAATCTATATTAATAAATTCATCACCCTCTCTATAATCAAGCCATTGAAAGGCATCGTGCAGCATTTCATCTGATGAACTAGTGCCTGATACCACATTTAAAGGCGGATTATTAGGGTTATCCAGGTTGTTTGACGTATTATCAAATACATGACTTGCAAATAAAGTATATCCAGTTGGCACTTTAACTAATTTACGAAAGGTGTAAAATCCCTGAAAATCAAAATCCCATTTATTTATTCTGATTAAAGGAATGGTATCATACACGCTATAAGCATAATTTAAAACTTTAGTTGCTAAATGATGCGAATGAGGAAATGTCGAAAAAACAGACATGGTATTTGGCACCGTGTATTTTGCTGTAAATGTTTTTACGGTATTAGCAGGTATATTTAAAGCATTATTTTCCAATATGGTTTTAGCATGAATTTGCCTGATATTGCTTGTACCCACCGGATAAAAATATAATCTAATTTTTGTGCTATCAACCTCTCCGGCTGTGCCTGCAGGGTAATGAATTTGCATAATAATATTAGAACCTGCCTTTAAACGAATACCCATTTTAACACCAGGTGCGTTTGGAAAAATACAAGGCTCGGCTCTTGGAGCATAGCCCCCCATACTAAAATCGCCTGGTGGCGTAAAACAATTGCCCGATAAATTGCTGCCAACGGTACCCGTTGTATCAACATTTAAAATAAGGTGATGTACAATAGATGGGTTTCCGGCAACCACTTCAAACGCACGTATTACTCTATCTTGCGTTAAACCGGTTGGTAAAGAAAAACAAACATGGCTATCAGTTGTAGATGCATTGCTGGTAAATGTGGGTATGGTAAGCTCTAAATCGGGTGTGGTATTTATTTGGTATCTGGTGTAAACAGGCGGTGGCTGAATACTTGTGGTATCGCCTCTTACAGCTCCGTTTGCAATCCAATTAAGGATAGCATTTTTTTCGGCAGTGGTTACATGGCGTTCGTGTATAAAACAAGTATACGTAGTGTCTGGAGTCCAAGGTGGCATATAACCCGAAGTTAGGTAAGCCTGTATATCTGATAAATGGGGTTTTATTTGACTGTAATTTAATAACGATGCACCATGGCTAATTTGATTGTGGCAACTGGCACACCTATTGTAAAAAATGGGGGCTACATCACCATATTTTGTTTGCCCAACTATATTACCTGCAACTAAAAGTATAATTAAGGCAAGTAATTTTTTTTTCATTAATGAATGATGTGGCACAAATATATATCCCGCAATTTTTAAACCTAATTTGAAACGTTAAAAAAACTCCCGAATTCATAATTTAACATCATTTTAAAACAATAAAAATAAAACTGCTGGTAAAATCAACTAATTTGATAAAAATCCAAATTCAAATGAAGAATAGCTAACTATCCCTTTTCTATAATCTCATAATCTTTATATTTGCCGGCAATTATATTTGTCTTAAACAATAAATTCTATTTATGAAAAGTATCGCATTACAAGAAAAACACATATCGCTAGGCGCTAAAATGATTGAATTTGCAGGTTATAATATGCCTGTAAGTTATACCGGATTAAATGATGAACATGCAACCGTAAGAAATGGGGTAGGTGTTTTTGATGTTAGCCACATGGGCGAGTTTATTTTAAAAGGAGAAAACGCACTTGATTTGATACAACGTGTTACCAGTAACGATGCCTCAGTTTTAATAGATGGAAAAGCCCAATACTCTTGTCTGCCAAATGGCAAAGGTGGTATTGTAGATGATTTATTGGTTTATCGTATAGATGAAAAAACGTATATGTTGGTGGTAAACGCCTCTAATATTGATAAAGACTGGAACTGGATTAGCAGTCATAACACGAAGAATGTGGATATGAAAAACATATCAGATAAAACATCTTTATTGGCCGTACAAGGTCCAAAAGCATTAGAAACATTACAAAAACTTACTTCGGTTAAATTGGCCGATATACCTTATTACAGCTTTACCAAAGGCAAATTTGCAGGTTGTGAAAATGTAGTTATCTCAAACACAGGTTATACAGGTGCAGGTGGTTTTGAACTTTATTTTGATAATGAGCATGCCAATAAAATATGGGATGCCGTTTTTGAAGCAGGCAAAGAATTTGGTATTAAACCAATTGGCTTAGGCGCCCGCGATACACTTCGTTTAGAAATGGGTTTTTGTTTATATGGAAATGATATTGATGATACTACCTCTCCATTGGAAGCAGGTTTAGGTTGGATTACCAAATTTACCAAAGATTTTACCGATAAAAATTATCTGCTTGCTCAAAAAGAAAAAGGTTTAACTAAAAAATTAGTTGGTTTTGAAATGATTGACAGAGGCATTCCTCGTCATGGTTACCCAATTGTAGATGCTGCCGGAAATAACATTGGTGTAGTAACATCGGGTACACAATCTCCAACGCTAAACAAAGCCATTGGCATGGGTTACGTAAAAACAGAGTTAGCTAAAGCTGATACGGAAATATTTATTCAAATACGAGATAAAAACATTAAAGCTGTTGTAACTAAAATCCCTTTTCTAAAGAAATAATTAAAACTCTTTTATGAAGAAAATATTTGTAGTATTTATTTTGTTGGCTGTACAACTTGGTTTTGCTCAAAAAACAGGTATAAAGCCATCCATTAAAAAGTTAAGAAACGATACCATTGTTTGGCGGGCAGATTCTTTATTGGATAAAGATGATTTTAAATCAAGATCTAAAGGCTCTGCCATGGGTTTTACAGCCTCGGGTATATTTTTATATCCAAGTGAAAATTCCGGAGTTTTGGTGTTTTATGTAGAGGCCATTTTTGTAAAATCAAAATCATACATCACCAAATTTTCTGATTATGTGTTGAAACACGAGCAATTACATTTTGATGTTTGCGAATTGTATGCCAGAAAATTGAGACAAAAAATAAATGAAATAGATTTTAAAAAGGTAAAAAATGTGCAGCAGGTAATTCAGAATGCGTATGCTAAAATAAATACAGAATTTAGCAGAGAGCAAGAAAAGTATGATAAGGATACTGAACATGGCTTAAATGCCGCCAAACAACAAGTTTGGGCTGATGATATTCAAAAACGTATAAAAGAATTAGATGCTTTTAGCGGTACAGAAATAAATACGGTAAAATAAATTTACCAAGCTTCGCCGCCTTCGTGCTCTTCGTCTTCATGATGTTCTTCATCTCCTTCGTGTTCTTCTTCGCTATCATCGTCTGCAGCACCGGGTACTAAATCATTTTCATCTTCGTGTAAAGAAGTTTCTTCATCTTCATCAAAAACTAATTTCTCGTCGGAAATAGCTTTATAAACTTCATCGTCTATAATTTTATCATCGGCGGTACCGTTTTCTACTTCTTCTTTTAATTTGGCAATTAGTTTTTGTTTGTATTGTTTTGGGGCTGTTCCTAAACTTTTTATACAGCGTGGATACGTTGTTTTGGCATCTTCGGGTACTAATTTTATCAATTCAATAAATAACGACCAGCAAGCTTCTTTATCATACAAAAAAACAAAACGTTGGTTGGGTTGTTCAATTAATGAGGCAATTTTTGTAGTCTTCATTAACTTAACTCCCGGCTCAAGATCTTCTTCTAAAAGTGTAACTTCATTGCCCTTGCTCCAATAGTCATCACTCGAAAAAAAAGAACCTGCGTGCTTGGTATCAAAACCTATGCTTGGTAAAATAATTTGAAAGAAATCAAAAAAAGTTTGAGATGATTTTATTTCTATATCACGAGAAATATCTTCATAATCTTCAAACGTAACTCTAAATTTATATATGGCCATAACGCGTTATTTTGAGCGAAATTACATTTTTTTATTTTTATGTAATCAAAGTTGATTAATTATTTGTTAGCTATTAAGCTATTTTAAGATGGT
>CAIXZI010000026.1 GCA_903923915.1 uncultured Bacteroidota bacterium | reverse complement strand
ATTTTTGTTTTTGTGCTTCGGTACCAAAATTTTCTAAGCCCCAGCAAACAAGCGAATTATTTACGCTCATCACAACCGAACAAGAAGCATCTACTTTAGAAATTTCTTCCATAGCTAGTACGTAAGAAATGGTGTCCATTCCGCCTCCGCCGTATTTAGGGTCAACCATCATACCTAGGAAACCAAGCTCGCCCATTTTTTTAATTTGCTCTGCCGGAAATTTTTGGTGCTCATCTCGTTCAATAACGCCTGGTTTAAGCTCATTTTGAGCAAAATCGCGAGCCGCTTTTTGTATCATTAAATGTTCTTCGCTTAATTCAAAATTCATGGTATTATATATTTAATTTGTTTTTAAAGTCTTTGCTCCAAAAATAGCAGATATTTATTAATAAAAGAGAGGTATTTGATTAATTTTTGCAGGGATGGCGTAATTTTCGACGAGTTTATTTTAAACCAGTATAAGAATTAAAACTAATCAACCCTTAGGTTGTACACATCGCTATTTGTACGTGCTATGTTGCGCACTACAAAAGGGTCGGGTAGGGGTATAACTTCCATTAAATCAAACATAGTACAACCTTTACTAAGGCCTTCAAAAACAAGGGTAAATTTATTGTTTCCGTTATAAGCAAAAGTCCACTCAGGCGCAAAAGAAATATTAAATGCGGTTATTAATTTAACTCGTTTACCCGTTTCTTTTTCTATTAAAAAAGTGCTGGGCCAAATACGTACCGCATTTATTGGGTTGTAGGTGAAATGTATAATGGTTTGACGTTCTTCGCTTTCCAGCGTTTTAGTTTTCTTTTTAGTTTTTGTTATTTCTTCCACATCAAACATGATGTACAAAAATACGGAAAGTAATTTGTAGTGAAATAATAATTCCCCTTCAATATATCTTTAGGTAATAGTATAGTCATGTTGAGCCTGTCGAAACATTTGAGTTGCCTACTCATATCCTTCGACAAGCTCAGGATGACCTCCACTCTGATTTTTATATTCACTTCTCGTCTAAGCGCATATTGAGCGGGTTTTTCATATCAGTAAGAATAATTTTAGAGTTGGGCGAATTGGCCAATTCTTTTAGCACCTCAATGGTTTTATATTTAATAGTCATAGGGGTTATGGTAGAGTTTGCTAAATCCTGTACTTTTTTGGCCGCTTGTGCTTCAATAACGCTACGTTCGGCTTCTTTCTTTTGTTTTTCTATCGAAAAATCTATAGTCATACGTTCTTGTTGTATGGCAGTTTCAATCTCTCGTTTTTGTTTCTCAAAATTAAACTCCATTTCTTTGCGCTGCTTTTCAATACTGGCATCGGTAGCTTTTTTTTGGGTTAGTATATCAACCTCTTGTTGTTTAATTTGTTGTTCAGATAATACTTTCTTTTCAATAGCACGATCTATTTCATCGGGTACATCAATATCTCTAACTAATACCTGATCTACTATAAAACCATAATGACCAATATCTGCATTAATGTTTTTAAAGATGGCATTTTCAAGCGAATCTCTTTGTGTCATTAAATTCATGGCACGGTAATTTAAACAGGTTTCTCGGGCAATGGCAGATAGGTTGTTCATAATAACCTCGTTTTCATAATTCATTCCTAATGATAGATAGATAGAACGTATAGCTTCGGGTTTAATATGATAAAGCATGGTAAGATTTACTTTTGCTTCTAAACCCTCTTTGGTGGGCAATAATGTTTTAAGCGAAACTTCTTTTACACGTGTACTAAAAATTACATAATTAGTACGCGGCCCCTGCGGATATTTACCGGCAATAAAATTTCCGTCGGATAAAATGCCGCGCTTAACCTTTAAGCCAATCTCTCCGGGCTCAATGGTTACGCAGCTTTGCGTAAGT
>CAIXZI010000025.1 GCA_903923915.1 uncultured Bacteroidota bacterium | reverse complement strand
TAATAATTATACTTTTTTTATTTTTTTCTTGTTCCGAAAAAACAAATAAGAAAAAATTATTTTTTCAAACATCTATGCAGATTGTTAAGGATAATTTATATTATAAAAATTATAATGGATTAAATGATAGCATAAGTAATTGGTATTATAAATTACCAAATGCAGGGTTTATGAAAAATGGTGCATGGCAAATAGACTCTCTTATTTGTTATAATAAAGAGGGTGATAGGTTTGTAACTTGTTTAATGTGTAAATGTGAAAAGTATAACACCTGCAATGCAGATGATTTACATTTTCTTTATGGAGCAAAAATAAATGATAATTGGTATTTTTTCTTGGGATCTACTGTATATTTACCTCGCAACATATACCAAAAAGACACACATACACCTTTAAGTTTTGCTAAACTGCACGAAATAGCACTTAAAGAAATTTATGGGGGTTATTTAAATAAAGAGGGGCAAATTGATGAAAACTGGTTTGATTATATGTTTAAAACAGATATAGGTTGTTCAAGCTGTAAAACAGATGCTGATTTTAATACGTATTACTTATGGCTTGTAAACAATAATTGGAAAAAGCATCCTGATTACAAATACACACCCGAAACAAAACCTTTACCTTAAAAAAATGGTTGTTTTAAAACAAGGAGTTAGGATGTTCTTTATTTTAATGAGTATTGTTTTTTGTTCTTGTGAAAACAAACAAGAGATAAATAAATCTTTTCTTGAAATCTCAAGAAAAGCAGCAACAATAAATCAATACAATTTAGTTTATAAAAATGCAAAAGATAGTATTATGCTATGGGTAGAATACAACCTTGTTACATATAAGGCACAAAAACATTGTAATTGGCAATTAGATTCTTTAATATGTTTTAATAAGAGTGCAACCAAATGTGTAATGGCAATAATGAACCAGGAAAGTAAAACAGTAAATAATTCCCTTGATTATTTTTATGGGACAAAAATAAAAGATAAATGGTATTTTTTTAGAGGTGCAACAGTAATTCTTTTTAGTGAACGTTATGGCAAAGCACCTAAAACGGCTCTAAGTTTTTCAGAGATGAGTCAAATAGCATTAAAAGAGATTTTTGGTGGATATTTAACGCCAAAGGGAGAAATAAGTGATGATTACTTTAAAGGAGAATTTGAAGGGCCTGGTTGGGGAGATTGTAAAACAAGCGCAGAGTATGAAAAAGTTTACTTGCAAAAAATTACGAACAACTGGTACGGTGCAAAAAAAGATACCGCTAACAAAGTATTACCTTAATGTTTAATATTGTTTGCCACAGTATGGGTTATGCTTATGCATTAGGTATGATACAAATATTAAAAACCGGAACTATACCACTTGGGCGATTTTATTGCGTGGCACCAGAGAATGCTTGTAGCGGCGATATAAATTTAAATGACTTTAAAGAAGTATGGCAATATGGTACAAACGAAGCTGTAGATTTAGTTTGGGAACAAGACGGTGTAGCTCCTCAATGCCCTATTAAAGGATTGGAAAGCAATACTTCTACATCTGGACGAGTATATTTACCTAATAATTTTTATCCTAAAACATTTTTAGGTTGCCATAGTATTAGTAACTATGGATGGATTTTTACTGACATTATATACAATCCAAATAAACCAAATGGCTATGTTAAACCAAGGAAGTAAGTTAAAAAATAGTATTATTTTCTTTATTGGGTTTATTGTAATTAGTTGTATTAGACAAAGTGATTTAAGCAAAGATTTTAAAAAAAAATCTCTTGATATTATTGGAAAAGAAGAGTATGAAAAAATTTACAAACAATTTTTAGATTCGACTCTTCAATGGAAAAGATATAAAATATTTGGATCTTTTGATTCAACTTATTCATCATACAAACTAGATAGTTTGTTGTGTTTTAATAAAGCAAGAAATAAACTCGTGGCGGCTAATTTAGATCGAAGCTTAAATAGAGATGCAGTTGCAGATGGGTTAGATTTTTTTTATGGTTTAAAAATAAGTAATCAATGGTATTTTTATAGAGGAGCTTACATTGTTTTACCCCGCAACATGTATCAAAAAGATATACATACCCCCTTAAGTTTTGCTAAATTACACGAAATAGCTTTAAAAGAAATATATAGTGGTTATTTAACTAAAAACGGCGAGATAAATGAAGCTTGGTTTACATATCATTTTGCGCGAAATGGTCAACCCCAAGAAGAAATAAATAAAACAATAATTTCTCAAAATAAAGGAATGTGGCTTGGTAATTACAATCCTTATAAAAAAGAAGATATTTCCTTTAAATATAACAAAGAAACTAAACAAGCTACTGTAAGCTTTGAATTGCAAACCCCCGATAGTTTTTATTTGGAGCCTATGGGCTATAAAATTTTGTATACATATAAAAAACTGGGGTCAATAGGCAACACTTGCGGCTCAGCTTTTTGTGATATTAATTGGAAAAAAAATAAAGTAGCAGAAAGAAAAATATCTTATTTACCTGATGGCATTGATGTTGATATTTATATAGAAGAGCTTTTTTATATAAATAACCAATGTAAAAGATTAGGGCCATTTACTTTTAATACTAGTAACTCCGAGAAAGATAAAAAAAATATTTTACCTTGATGTTTAAGGGAATAAAAATTAAATTTGGCAGGTTTTACATAATAGCCCCCGAAAATGCCGGTAGTGGAGCTATACCTAATGGTTTTGAAGAAATATGGCAATACGGTTGCAACGAAAATAGAGACCCAGCTTTTTTGCAAGATGGTGTTGCACCACAAACAATAGCAAAAGATTTACCACCAACCAATAGAATTTACATACCTAATGATGGCAATGTACCCATGGGCTTTGTAGAAAGTCACCGTATTGCTAATTATGGATGGATATTTCAAAAAACAGTCAACGACCCAGGGTATGTTAAAACAAGGAAGTAAAATAATTTTGTTTTGTTTTGTTTTGTTTTCTTGTAAAGAAAATAATAATAATATTTCATATAAAGATATTTCTATATCATGTATAAGTAGTGCAGAATATAAAAGAGTATTTCAATTAGCAAATGATAGCATAAAGAACTGGGCATTAAATAATTTAGGATACTACCAATATTTAGGAAAATCTAAAAAATACTTACTTGATTCTTTACTTTGTTTTAATAAAGAGAAAAATAAATTAATTTGTTGCCTACTAAAACAACAAGGGCTTAAAGAAGGAGTTGCAGATGACATGGATTATTTTTATGGAACAAAAATAAACAATCAATGGTATTTTTTTAGTGGTGCAAATGTTTTTTTACCTCGCAATATGTATCAAAAAGATACACATACACCATTAAGTTTTACTAAACTGCACGAAATTGCTTTAAAAGAAATTTATGCTGGTTATTTAACCAAAGATGGAGAGATAAACGAAGCTTTTTTTTCAATCTTTGATAAAGACCCATATAACTTGCCTTCTGCAAATAAAGCTTCACTTGATAGCAGTTATATTAGTTATTGCAAAGGTATGTGGGCAGAGAAATACAGCCCATTTAAAAAAGAAGATTTATTATTTAGCTATAATAAAAATACCAAGCAAGCTAAAATAACCTTTCAGTTAAAAACTACAGATAGCGTTTATCTTAAGCCAGTTGGCTATAAACTTTTTTACAAATATAAGGGCATGGACAGAAGAGGCTGGGACTGCCCATACTGGTGTAAAATAGATTGGAAAAAAAATAAAATAGCAACTGTAGTGATTAACAATGTGCCGCCAAATAGCGAAGTAGAAATATCTGTTCAGGAATTACTTTATTACGACAATAAAACGCAAGAATCTGGTCCATTTATTTTTAATACAAACAATTTAACTGTT
>CAIXZI010000024.1 GCA_903923915.1 uncultured Bacteroidota bacterium | reverse complement strand
CTACCCATTGTATTAAAAAATTAATATAGAATAATTAAATCTCATTATAGGTCATTGGTTTTGATTTAATTTCACCGTTTTCCAATCTGTAAATAGCATCGCAATATTTTAGTGTTTGTATGCGGTGTGCTACAATAATGATGGTAAGTTCTTTATGAGAAATATTATTGATGGCTTCTGTTACCATTTGCTCTGTTTCACTATCTAAAGAACTGGTAGCTTCATCAAATATTAGTATTTGCCCACCGTGATATAAGGCCCTGGCAATACCAATGCGTTGCCTTTGCCCTCCCGATATTTTAATGCCTTTTTCGCCAATTTCGGTTTTTACACCTTCGGGTAAACTACTTATAAAATCTTCAAGTTGCGATTGAATAATAACTTTTTGCAGTAAATCAGTATCTACTTTTTCTGGTACGATACCAAATGCAATGTTTTCTAAAATAGAGCCATCTAATAACGTAATGTTTTGGGGTACATAACTAACTAACTTATACCATGAATATAAATTAGTTTTTTCAATTTTGGTGTTATCTACATAAATACCTCCGTTGGTTTCTTCATATAATCGCAAAAGAATATTTAATAAAGTAGTTTTACCAGCACCTGAAGATCCTATTACACCAATGGTTTGCCCTTTTTTAATAGTTAAATTTAAGTTGTTTAATACATTGTTTTTCTTGTTTTGAAAATTAAAACAAAGGCCTTTAATCTCAACTTTTTCTTTAAAAGAAATATCGGCTATTTTTTGCTCATCAATTGGTTCGGTATCTACTGTTTCAGAATTGCCATCCGTTTTATCAAAATATTGAAATATATGAGAGCTTGATTTAATATAATTTGATGATAATATGATTTTATTCATAGAGGGAATTACTCTATAAGCAGCAATAATAAAAATGATTAAAAATTGAGCCAACATATTAATATCTTTATGTAATAGATAGCCTGATATAAAAATTGAAAATATGGCCAATATGGCAACTGTTTCAACCAGTTTTGGAGAGAATGAATTCATCAGATAGGCATCTGCTAAAGATTTACTATAACTATCAACTGTTTTTTTAAATTTTGGCTTAAAATAATTTTTTTTATTAAAAACAATCATTTCACGAAAAGCTTCCATAGATTGAAGTCCAAGCTTAAACATATAAGAACTTTCATGATCTCTCTTCTCTGAAATTTCTTTTAGTTTTTTCTTATACAATTTATTATAGAAAAATAAAAATGGTGTTGTAAACGCAATTAACGACCAAAAAAGTATTGGATCATATACCGTAATAACACAAATAATTAACACCAAAATAAATACTTCGCTTACAATAGCTATAAAAGGCAGTATTATATACAGAATAAGCTCGAAAGGCATTTGAGCAAAATTTCGCAATAAAACTGCGGTGTTATTTTCTGCATGAAAACTGTAAGGTCTGTTAAGATATGAGTTGTATTTTCCTAATGACAATCGGCTTACCAGATAAAAAGCAAGGTTTGTTTGTTTTTTATTGATAGCAAGTATCACTAAATTTTTTAAAATAAAAACAATAGTAATAGAACTAAATAAAAAAAGAACAAAACTAATATCGGTTTTAAAGTGAAAAAAATTATACAGAAATAAGGCATACTTGTTGTTTTGAATGTATGAAGGCTCAACAACTATTTTAACCACAGGAAAAAGAACGACTAAACCAAATAACTCAAAAACAGAAGAAATTAAATAAATAGGAAGTAGTTTTATAATGGATTTTAATACGTAATCAGGTAAATTGTTTTTTATTTTTAG